>JAGQQC010000519.1 GCA_020426395.1 Planctomycetaceae bacterium | reverse complement strand
ACTGCATCGCGGGCGAATTCAGCATCCGCAGGAGTAAAGATCCCGGACTGGGCGTAATGGATATCCGCGTTCTCGACGAAAGGGAGGTTTCCTGTACAACCCGAAATAGCGACGTAGAGATGGTTCTCGATACAACGTGCCTGCGCACAATGTCGAACGCGCAGGTAACCGTGCCGAGTATCGGTATTAAAGGGAACGAAGATGATTTGTGCTCCCTTATCCGCCGCGATGCGCGTCAGTTCCGGAAATTCAATGTCGTAGCAGATCTGAATCGCGATGACACCGCAGTCTGTATCAAAGACTTCCACAGTATCACCAGGGACCACTCCCCACCATTTTCGTTCGCTGGGGGTAATATGAATCTTATACTGCTTCCCAATCGAACCATCCCGTCGGAACAAGTAAGAGATGTTATAGAGCTTGTCATGTTCAATCACGAATTGTGATCCGCCAATAACGTTGATATCGTACTTCACCGCCATTTCGGTGAAGAAGTCGAGATATTGCTCGGTAAACTCGGACAGTTGCCGTGCCGCCTGACCGGGCCGACTCGCTTCTACGAGACAGAGAAGTTGTGTGGTGAACAATTCCGGAAACAAGACAAAGTCACACTTATAATCGGAGGCTGTATCGAGGAAGAACTCACATTGCTGGGCAAATTCCTCAAAGCTTTTGATCGTACGCAACTCGTATTGCACCGCGCAAATGCGAATCGGTTCGACAATATGATGAAAGCGACGTTTCGCCCCACGAACGTAATCAAGGTTAGTCCACTCAAGGTAAGTGGCGTAACCACACGATTCCACATCGGAAGGCAGGTAATTCGGAATCAATCCTTGAACCGAAAAACCGTTAGACAACTGCGCGGTTAGCACCTGGTCGTAAGACTGCTTGTTCACAACATGATCGATATATTCCCGAGCCGACATTTTGTCCGCCAGCTTGTGGTAACCTGGAATCCGCCCAGCGATAATGATCCGCGCGAGGTTGAGTTCACGGCATAATTCTTTTCGGGCATCATATAGTCGTCGGGAGAGTTTCATCCCCCGATACTCGGGATGCACCATGATTTCGATGCCGTAGAGCGTATCCCCCTTTTTCTTGTGATTCCGGATATAACCTTCGTCAGCAACCGCTTTCCAGTTATGCCATTCGAGACTCGGATCGAATTCGAGAATCAGGCTGGACGAAGAGGCGGCCAGTTTTCCGTCAATCTCTACACAAAGCTGCCCTTGGGGAAAGATATCCAACTGGCTTTCAATTTGACTGCGGTCCCACGGCTGCATCCCGGGAAAACATAATCGCGCCATCGCTACGAGTTCGTCGTAATCGTCTATCGTCAACTGGCGAACAACCGTTTTTAATTCAAACTCGCTTAGATCCAGAGGTTCCATTTTTTGATCCTGATTCCATTGGGGTTGTGTGCGATCACGAACTAATCATAGCAGGGCAACTGAAACTGACGAGGCAAAGGAGCGATTTAATTGCGCTAGAAGTGACCCTAAAACCGTCTAATGAATCACATTCTTCCTTGTTTTGCTGGTTGAAGGACAGTCGCAACCGGGTTTTAGGATGAGTTATAAATCACACCTACTTTGCTTCGGCTTGTTTCTCTTGCGCCGTTTTTTCCAGCAAATCCAGAACGCGATCTGGTTTAAGATTGGTGCTGTCGACCAGAATAGCGTCGGGAGCTGGCTTCAACGGGGCGATTTCCCGGGTAGCGTCCCGATCGTCTCGTTCCTTGATTTGCTCCAAAATCGTTTCGAATTCGGCCTCTTCCCCCTGGTTGGTCAATTCCAGATAGCGTCGTCGGGCGCGTTCTTCGGCAGAGGCATTGAGATAAAACTTACACGTCGCGTGAGGAAAAACGACGGTTCCCTGGTCCCGTCCTTCTGTCACAATATCGCGGGTGTCCGCTATTTGTCGCTGTACCTCGTTTAGTGCTTCTCGAACTTCAGGAATTACGGCCACCTGTGATGCACCTTGTGTGACGTCGGCAGTCCGAATTTTCTCGGTGACTTCTTGCTCATCAATCCACAACCGTCCTTCTTCCCAGCGGAATTGCATCTGGCGAGTTTTGTCGACGATCGTTTTGACATCGTCCAGTGAAATTTCTCCTTCCAGACAGGCCCAGGCAACCGCGCGGTAGAGCGCTCCGGTATCGAGAAATTGAAACCCGAGCCGTTCAGCTAATGCCCGAGCTACAGTACTTTTTCCCGTTCCTGCCGGGCCATCAATCGTGATGATCATCTCACTCGTTTCTGTGAACTGTTTCGTTGAAGCAAACGGACTCAGACATTAACAAACATCAGTTAGCACTCAACCAAACCAGATTTCAATCTCCGCAACTTCGTAGGGAGAGAGATATACGGAGACACTCTCTTCGGTCGTAACTAATTCAGTCATCGTCCGCCCATTAAAATCTCGTTGCCGGGCGAATACAGGAGTTCGATACGTCATGATTTGCAATTGCCGTTTTTTCCCAGAAGTCTCCATTAACCGCAGACAAAATCCGTATTTCAGTTTCTCAGCCAACTCCTGATCCGCGTCTTCTCTGGGAGGAGTCGCCGGTAGAAACCTTAGAAGCTGGGCATGACGGGTATTAAAATGAAAGAACCAGCCACTTTTTCCACTCGCCGGTGGGCCCATCTGATTCGTTAATAACAGGGGAGGCTGGATGTAATTTCCAAGCGCATACTCCGCAGCAGGTTCATCGAGGGAGATGCGAAACTTGAAGTGCCGAGCTTCTTCTTTACCCGCAATCAGTAACGTATCCAACATGCGAGTTCCCTGGGCCCTATGAAAGGGTAACCCAGGCATCAACAGAGTGGTTTGCATCTGGTCCTCGGCGATTTCAATGTACTCGGTACTCTCGAAACGCTCTTCCGCGAAGCTGAACCCGGCATGTTGAATCGAACGCGTCACCGCTGCCGCAGGATCATTCCAGGCAAACCGGAGACAGTA
>JAGQQC010000518.1 GCA_020426395.1 Planctomycetaceae bacterium | reverse complement strand
AGATGATCGACGCCAATCGCATAAATCGTCACAACCATGGAACTCAGATTGATCACCGCCGTTAACATTGCCACCGTGAGTACGGCAATGTATTTCGCCTGCAATAGCGATATTCGTGAAATAGGTGCAGAGATCAACGTCTCCAACGTTTGACGTTCCCGTTCACCAGCGGTCAGGTCAATCGCCGGATAAACAGCCCCGGTCACCGTCATTAGAATCAAGATTAAAGGAATGACAGCCGCCAGTGAAATTGGTCCCGCGTCCTTGTCTTCCAACGGATCCAGTTCAGCGACTACGGGCACTTGTGCATTCCCGTGCGTTTCCAGAAAACGGGTAATGAAACTTTGATTGACGGCTTCGAGACGATCCTGAAGATGATACAGCGCATTTTCACTAAGACTGACTCCCGGGATATAGACAATCTCAAGCTGATCCTGAACTGGAGATTCTTCGTTCTCCTCATTTTCGGCGTTCAAATTCCTCAGTTGAGTAAAACGAATAAATAAATCGATCTGCCTGTTCTTCAGCAACTCATCATAGCCAACACCGTAATCGGTTAGCGTTTTGAATGTCAGAACGACCTCTTGCTGCCCACGTTGCAGAAACTGATCGATCATTTCTTTATCGAAGGGAGGTTTTTGCTCTTCGGATGATTCGTCTCCATCCGACGCTCCGTTAGCTTCAAATAAGAGGATATTTCCCTGAGAGTAAAGCGACCTCAAGCGGTTGAGTTCCGTAGTCGTTTGGCAACAGACGATGTATTCAGAGGAACCAATCGAACCGATCTGGGTGAATAAGAATTTTTGCAGGATAATCCCTAACAAGGGATAAACGAGCAAAGGCATGAGGACAAGGGTGCCCACGGTCCTGCGATCCCGGAGAGTCTCGCGTAATTCCTTAAGAGTGAGCCGCCAGAAACGGACCTTCATGAAATCGAATTCTAATTCGAGAGGGGGAAAGGAAGAAGGAAGTGGTGATCCCGAAAAATCGGCGGAACAAAAAGTGAGAAACTTGATTTCATCATAACTGGATGGCCAATACAGACCAAGGTTGCCAAAACAGTCCCCTTTTGTATACTATCAGCCAAATAGAGGAGCGAAAAATGCCGTAAATTGCTTCCAGTAGTAATTCTTACGTCATGAGGGTTGAAAAACAGGTATCGCCCGCTTACATTTCGCAATCCAAATGGAAAAAACGGCGATCACCGTATGTACTATGCAGTGAGAATGAATCATTCAGTGAAAACACTGTTGGCCGATTTGAAATACCATTTAAGTTCTTAAGTCACAAAATACAACTATCCTCAAGGAGAACAGCCGGATGGGGCGCTACACGGGCCCAAAGGGAAGAATCAACCGCCGCCTGGGCGCAGCGGTTTTTGAGAATGCAGGAGCAACTCGCGCACTGGAACGCCGCGACTTCCCGCCGGGACAACACACCCGACGTAAAAAAGTTTCTACCTACGGCCTGGCGCTGCAGGAGAAACAGAAAATCAAGTATTACTATGGTTTACGTCAGGGCCAACTTCGTATCTACTTCGACAAAGCACGTCGTACCAAAGGGAACACCGGTGAACAACTGCTGATTCTCTGCGAACGTCGCTTGGACAACGTTGTTCGTCGTGCAGGTTTGGCGAAAACCCGCCCACAAGCACGTCAGGGAATTGCTCACGCACATTTCCAGGTCAACGGACGCACAGTGAAAAGCCCCTCCTATCTGGTTCGTCCGGGAGACGTCGTTACTGTTCGTAATCGCCCCAGCCTGATCAAAGTCTACAAAGAGATCGTCGAAGAAGTTATCGGTCAACCCGCTGACTGGATCAACGCCGATCCTAAAGGCCTGACCGCCACGGTCACCTCCTACCCCGCCTTCGAAGATGTCAGTCTTCCGGTTGAAGTCGGTCAGGTTGTCGCCTTCCTCTCCCGTTAATCGGGTTTTACAGCAAAATACAAGCTGGAGCTGCCCTCGGCAGCCTCCAGCTTTTTTTGTATCCCCACTCTCTTTAATGACTTTAATGACAGCATTTTCTCCTGTTCCCGCTTGATGATTGACACAGCTACCGGGACAGGGACACAATCATTCATAGAGTGATCTTATTTGCCAAATCGACTCTCGATCTACAATGAACTTCAGACTTGAAAGAACCAGGGAGAACACCGTGATTCGTCTTACTTCAGTTTTACTCTTGTTGACACTTTCGCTCGCGACCGTCACGACTGCTCGCGCTGATGAAATGCCGGTTAACACCTTACCCATCGCTGACCTGAAGGCCGAAGCTGATTACCAGGTAAAATATGTTTCCGAAGCCCTGCAAAACCTCGAAGGCGATGATAAATACGACGGGATCCGCAAAAAAGTGAAACGAGCCGGGGGAACTCTGGCCGTGGTCGCCCAAGTGATTGCCCATCATCCGGAAGCGGCTTCGGCGAATGTGGCCGCCGCAGACTTGCGAGTTGCTGGAATCGCGATTCGAGATGCACAAGATGCCGCCAGCGCCAAAACGGCTCTGGAAGCAGCCGTCAAAGCCTACAATGGTGAAGCGAGCGGCAATGCAGAAGAAAGCAGTGAATGGAAAGGTCTGATCGGCATGCATGATATGATGGAAGTCATCAACTTCCGTTCAAGCCGTCTGCGTCGAGGTGTTCGACGACTGAAAAATCCGGACGAAGAGAAATTGCACGCTGTTGCGATCGCTGTGCTTTCGGTTCCTATGAAAGCGGATACCCATGAAGTGAAAGTCGAAGCTGAAATTCCGGATTGGCAAAAGATGTCTCGGGAATCTCAGGAACTCGCAGTGAAACTGGCCAAAGCTATCTCAGAAAACGATGCAGACTCAGCTCAAAGCATCTTCGATCAACTGGGAAAAAGCTGTAAAGAATGCCACACCAAGTTCCGTCACGAAGAAGAATAATATTTCGCGGAACGAGCTTGATATTGAAACCAGAAAGCCAGGGTTGAACTTGAGTTCA
>JAGQQC010000517.1 GCA_020426395.1 Planctomycetaceae bacterium | reverse complement strand
TGATGTCTACACCTGCTGGCAAAGAGAGCTTGTTAAGAGCATCAATTGTTTTACCAGTAGGCTGGATAATATCGATAAGTCTTTTATGAGTCCGAATCTCGAACTGCTCCCGCGACTTCTTGTCAATATGCGGACTACGCAATACTGTATAGCGTTCGATTCGAGTCGGAAGAGGAATCGGACCATGCACCTCAGCGCCAGTTCGTTTCGCAGTATCGACAATATCAGATGCCGATTGATCGAGCACTGAGTGGTCATACGCTTCCATACGGATGCGAATTTTTTCCTGTGTCGCAGCAGCGGCCACGAATCTTCTCCCAAAATTTCAAAAAACTAACAGTATGGTAACCAGCAATTTATGTAATTGCGGAAAACGGAAGATGTTATTACCCAACTCCCGTATTGTCAAGAAAGCCAACTCGCTTTCGCCGAAAGTTCCGGAATGAATCCAGACCTTCTCTGGCTCCCGGCGAGGGGTCACACATCCTACAGATCTACACCCTGCCCCTCAAGCAATCACCCATAAGATTTTTACAATTTAAGCAGCTTTCAGCGAGAAGATCCCCTACCTTGAGCCCTCGTTAGTCAATTTGCCCCAGAAACCAGACCTAAATCCCCTAAATCCCCCCTGATTTCAGCGATCCAAACCCTCTGCGGAGCCTGGATTTATCCCAACATTTCTCGCAAAACCTCCGCAGGAGCTTCTGCGTATTTGAGTGGCTCCATTGAATATGAAGCCCGGCCTTGCGAAAGGCTGCGAACCTGGGTGGAATAGCCAAACATTTCCGACAAGGCGACTTCCGCTTCCATAACCGTCAAGCTCCCTCGTTGCTCGGAATTCACAATTAGCGCTCGCCGAGAATTAAGATCAGATTGAATATTGCCGAGAAACTCCTGCGGAGTCGTCACTTTCAGGCGCATCATCGGTTCCAGTAAAACGGCCCCGGCCTGATCAAGAGCTTCGTGCACCGCATCCCCCGCTGCTGCCTGCAGAGCAACCTCGGTAGTTTCTCCCTCCCGATAATCCACATCGAGAATTGTCATTTTGACCCGAATCAGTGGGTACCCTACCGCCCCACCCGACTGCGTCTGATCCTTGATTGACTGAACCAGGATATCCTCCATTTTTGACGGAAGCGCATCCGGCTTTAATTTGCTGACCACCATTACTGCATCCTCTTCAGACGGCTCAACCCGCAGTTTCACTTGGGCATATTGAGTGACACCTGCCGCAGTACGACTAAACTCACCCGTCACTTCCTGCGCTTTACGAATGGTTTCTCGATAACTAACGCGGGGCTTGTGGACCTTGATTTTCAGATTGAAATCATGCTCCATGCGGTTTTTCAGAATCTCAAGGTGAAGTTCCCCCATCCCGCTGACAATCGTCTGGCCGGTTTCTTCACTGACCTTCGCCTTGAACGTCGGATCCTGCTTCGACAACTTTTCAAGCACGTCTTCCAGCTTTTTGCGTTCCGCACTGGAATCGGGCTCAACAGCCATGGAGATCACGGTCTCCGGGAAGACGATATTTTCTAGAGCAATCGGATGTTTGGGGTCACAGAGCGTATCCCCTGTGGCGACATCCTTAAGCCCAATCACACCAATAATATCCCCTGCGTAAACCTCGTCCGTTTCAATTTTCTCCCGGGAATCTGCCTGAACACGGCGCAACTGAGAAACCAACTCTTTCTTGCCAGTTCGCGGATTCAACATTCGGCTTCCCGATTTGAGAGTCCCCGAATAGACGCGAACAAAATAAAACTCCCCATGCTGATCGGCCACCACCTTGAAGACAAGGCCGCAAAACGGTTCCTTTGGATCACACTTCCGCTTCAGCTTCTCTTGCTTCTTGCCTGCGGGATCCTCTCCTTCAACTGGCGGAAGGTCGAGGGGACTGGGAAGATAGTCCGCAACCGCGTCCAGAACAGGCTGTACCCCGATGAAATCGAGGGAGGAACCACACAACAAAGGTTGAACCTCCTCCCGCAACGTTGCTGCACGCAGAGTCTTTTGAAATTGCTCAAATGGAATATCTTCAGTTTCGAGATATACCTCCAGCAACGACTCATCAAGCTGCGCAACTTCTTCAATCAACTTTGAACGCCATTCTTCGGCGAGCGTCTGATACTCTTCCGGGATCTCTTCTTCCCGCATACTCGCCCCCTTGCTCTCCTCTTCGAAGTAAAGAGCTTTCATCTTGTAGAGATCAATCACCCCCGTCAGATGCCCTGGAGTCGGCGCAGATCCCGATCCCATCGGCACCTGCAGCGCAATGGGATGAGCTTCGAGTCGAGTTTGAATCTCATTAAATGTCCGCTCGAACTCTGCCCCAATGCGGTCCATCTTATTGATGAAACAGATTCGCGGTACCCTGTAATGATTCGCCTGTCTCCAAACGGTTTCACTTTGTGCTTCGACCCCTTCCACCGCGCTGAATACCACCACGGCACCGTCGAGCACCCGCAAACTCCGCTCGACTTCCGCAGTGAAATCAACGTGCCCTGGTGTGTCGATCAAGTTGATAGTCTTGTCACGCCAGTGGCAGGTAATCGCGGCCGAATAGATCGTTATGCCCCGTCTGGCTTCCTCTTCATCGAAGTCAGTTGTCGTAGTCCCCTCATCAACGTTGCCCATCCGATGAGATGCGCCCGAGTAATAAAGCACCCGCTCCGTTGTCGTCGTTTTCCCGGCGTCGATATGCGCGATGATGCCGATGTTACGAATATTCTCAAATTCAATTTCCATCTTAATTACACCTAGTAATGATCCTAAAACTTTCTGATGGGGTCAAATTCTCTCTGATCTTACAGGTTGAAGAACACCCACTACCGGGCTCTAGAATGGGTTCTCAATCCTGACTTGCCCGTCTATCTTTTGCAGCTCTCTATCTTATGCAGCTCAAAGGAACGTTTCGCTTTTCGATTTTTATCTTATTCAGCAAGCCCTAAATAAAAAACGCAGGAAGCGGCTACAACCGACATCCTGCGTTT
>JAGQQC010000516.1 GCA_020426395.1 Planctomycetaceae bacterium | reverse complement strand
CACGAAGAACAATCCTCCCAGAGGTCCCAGGAAGCAATTGAACCCTTTCTGACAAAGCGTGATCAGATCGGAGCCTTTGGCGAGATGGTAGATGAAAATCGTCGAAATCACGATCAACAATCCCATCGAAGCCGTCAGCGCCCGAGCAAGTCTCAACTCTCCCGCAGCCGTCGTTTGTCCTTTAGAGAAGGGGCGGTAATAATCTACTGTCACAATCGTCGAAATCGAGTTCGCTCCCGAGTCAATCGTGGACATCGCCGCCGCAAATAGCGCGGCCACCACAAGTCCTCGAATACCGGCAGGAAGACCAACTCGAATGAACTGGGGAAAGACGCTGTCCTGAGCTTCATTACGCACAGCATCGACCGCCGAATGTAAATCGGGTGTCGCAGGTAATAGACTGGAATGCAGCACGAAATAAACGAGTGACATACCGACACAACCGAGCACCACGGTCAAGGTAACATCGGCAATTGCATTCACCAGATAACTTTTCCGACCTTCCCGAACATTGCGCGTGGCAAAATACCGTTGCAGGGCGACCTGGTTTGAACCGTGCGTACAGAACGTCCAGAAAAACATTCCGATGATGATAAATAACACATTGGAGCGATCAGCTATGTCGAAAGAATACCAGTCGACCTTCTCATACTTTCGCTCCGAGACAACTTGCAACCAATCTGAGGGGGAACTGCCAGTTTCCCAGGACACAATGCCAATCGTTAAAAAGGCCCCCAGCATTAACACTACGAATTGGACCACGTCCGTCCAAACAACCGCCCGTAATCCCCCCAGTGTTGTATACAAGACAGAAAAGAGCCCGATCGAAATAATCAGGGCATGCATATCAGCATCAGCATAAGCGGGTGTAGTCGCAGCCACCGTCGCAGGGAAAGTGGACTCGATGATGGCTCGATTGAAATGAGTCAGTTCCTGAGGGGTCAACTTGTCACGATCAACCCCGGTAAAGTTACGTGCTGTAGGTGAAAGCATTTCATCCGACCAGACGTTCTTATCGTAGAGATCTTTGGCCAACAGTAGCCTGTTAAATATATCTCGAAGGGTCTCTGGTAAATTGCTCGATTCGGAAAGCGCCGTCCGTTCCTCCGGAGTCAGTAGTTGATAGATCCGCCCATAGGAAGAAGAGGGATCATCAGCGCCGTCCATTAACTTCCCGGCAATCTCCGGCGCATTGAGCATTTCTTTACTGACGAAAATCGAGGAGCCATCTTCAGTGGTTTGAGTCGCGGCGATATTCTTCCCGAAGAACCAGTCCAGATCGAGCTGCACGATTTCGGTCATCGCTTTGGAAGCCGTCAATACGACCACCGCCATCCAGCCCAGAATTAAAATCAGACAGAAAAAAGCGGCCATCGCCCGCGTCGTATAGTTGAAGCGTCTCTCCAAGTATTCATAAGCACTCGTCAACCGCAATCGCATGAAAAACGGAATCCAGATAAACCAGGTCGAGAGAAGCACTAATGGAATTCCGAGCACACGCAGCATGTAACTGGGGCCGCTACGAAACATTTCTCCAGGAGTTGCCAGATAGGTAATCGTGGAGAGGAGAGAAGCCATCAAGCTGATTCCCACCGCCCAGGCGGGAAGATTACGACCCGCCAGAAAAAAATCGTCCGTCGATTTCTGCCGGAATGCAATCACGAAACCCATCGACAACATCGCGATGAGATACACCCCAATCACAAAATGATCCAACGGCGCCAGACCGGAAGTGGCTGGTGTTTGGAGAAAAATCTGCATAGAAACCTCGTATTGAGACCCGCGTGCGTTCTGATCTGAAACCAATAAATGAGTACAAAAAAGTCAGACGGACTTTTCTTCAGACGGGTACACTATTTTTGCAGGGGGCAAAAGAAGGGAATTGATAAACAGGTACTGAATCTTTTATGAAAGCTTTCAGATTGTAGCATGACCGATTGCAGATTTCTAACCGGTCAAATCATGGTTTTCGAGTTTTCCTCCCCAGTAGAAGCACACCTATTCTCCGTTTATCTCCGCTTCTAAACACGTATAATGAATACAGATGGCTCTACCAATCCGATGAAATCACCCCCCTGACAAGAAAGCCCCTCCCAATGAGTTCTGTCGAAGACCGGCTGAAGGAATTGAACCTCGAATTACCTTCCGCTCCCGCCGCCGTTGGCTTTTATGTACCTGTATTGAAAACAGGAAATCTGGTGATAACCAGCGGGCAACTTCCGTTTATCGGCAAGGAATTGGCGTTTAAGGGTAAGCTGGGGAAAGAAATTCATGATCGAGAAGGACAAAATGCAGCTCGAATCGCTACCTTAAATGCACTCGCCCATATCAAATCTTGCATCGGTGATCTGAACGATATCACGCAGGTTGTCCGGCTGGAAGGGTATGTTCAATCTGCAGATGGGTTTAATGACCAGGCACTGGTCTTAAACGCCGCTTCGGAATTGCTCGTAGATCTCTTTGGAGAATCTGGCAAGCATACGCGCATCGCTGTCGGTGTCAGCGAGCTTCCCCTCGATTCCCCGGTAGAAATCGGGTTGTGGGTTGAAGTTTGAAATGGCCGCTAGGGAGAAGCCGTTTTAATCGCTTCTACAGATAACCCGGGAGCAGCAAGGAACTGGCTGACCAAGGCGCCATCTTCCAAATTCCAAATCCGGATCTCGCCATCATAACTTCCTGTAGCCAGACGTTTGGTACCCGCATTGGAAGTAACACAGTAGACCCAGTCACTGTGGCCGGCAAATTTTTTCAGTTCTTTGCCGTCGTTGAAGTTATGCAGTCGCGCGACTTTATCGGCACTGGCACTAAAGAACTGTCCGTCCGGATGAATTTCCAGTTGGAAAACATCATTTCCGAAACCACCAATCTTACGAACTTCTTTTCCATCGGCAATCGTCCAGACGCGAACCTGTTTATCACCTCCACCACTGATCGCTTGAGTTCCATCCGCATTAAACCCAACAGCGAATAAGGGTTGGCCATGACCATTGAATG
>JAGQQC010000515.1 GCA_020426395.1 Planctomycetaceae bacterium | reverse complement strand
CTCTTCGATTATCTCCCGGGAAAGCCCGACTTCCTCTTCAGCTCGTTCAAGAGTAAACGGCTTCACAAACTCAATGAAATCGTGTATGCCGCTGGTATGTTCATTCACGAAGTCCCAGTCAACCCAGTTATTTTGTACGAGCAGATTGGCTACAGCATACAGCAGGGTTTGATCGGATTTGGGAGCAATCGGAAGATGCAAGGTGGATTGCATCGCCGTCTCTGTCGTGCGAGGGTCGACAACGATAATTTCCGGATCATGCGGATTCCGCATGACGCGCTCCCACATGATCGGGTGGGCGATACACAGATTACTCCCCACCAGCACAATCGTGTCCGACTCTTCAAAATCCTGATAGGTATAGGGCGGGGCATCAAATCCAAACGACTGTTTGTAAGCCGTAACGGCAGTCGCCATGCATTGCCGGGTATTTCCATCCCCATGCAACATTCCCATACCAAACTTGGCGAGTGATCCGAGATAGGCCATCTCCTCCGTTGTCATCTGGCCGGTACTCAGAAAGGCAACTGCAGACGCACCATGTTTCTCCTGGATCTCTTTGAATCGAGTAGTGAACTCAACCATCGCCTGGTTCCAGTCCACCGGTTCCAACTTACCTGATTTTTTATTCTTGAGCAGCGGGGTCGTTCCGCGATCAGGTGAATTGAGCACATTCAATGCCTCCCATCCCTTGGGACAAGCCATTCCCAGGTTGACGGGGTATTCCGTGCTGGGCGTTAGATTAATCGCCTCTCCATTTTTCAAGTGCAGATTTAACCCACATCCTGTTGCACAAAAACCACAAACCGCTCTCGTAGTAGCGTCTGGAACAAGTCGAGCTGGCACTTTCCCCAAACCAAAGCCACCCGGTTGAAGTAGCAACTCGCGAGTCAGTCGCCCTTCCTTCTGACGAATAAATGACCAGGCAGTCTCAGTCACTTTTTTCAATAAGGACGAACTCTCTTCAACTTCGGAATCAAGAATTGCATTTTGTTGTTCAACAGGTGAAGTCATGAGCGAAAACCTCCCGGCATACGGGGTGGTGCAACAGCGGCAAAATAGAGATATCTCTCAAGGATCTCCCCTAATGTGGCAACGCCGAACAAAACACTCGCCATCACTAGCGGGAGCAGGGTTCCAGTTTGATCTGGAGTATGTTTAATGATCAACATCAGTGGCAGAAAACAGCCTCCCAGAATCCCCAGGCTGAACCGTAAGATGGTCGCGTTCAACAATTGCCTCGTCATCAACAGCGCCGTTCTCTTGAGGGGAGTCACCTGACGGCTGCGCAGATGGAAAAGAACTCCCGCCTCAAAAACCAGCTTGGTGACCATCGCTGCACACAACGATTTATCGATGAATGGTGAAGCTTGATAAAGGAAATTGTTCATCGCTGCTTCACCACTTGTATACGCAATCCAGGTCAAGAGGAACCGGCAGGCGGCCAGACCAAGAACCAAAGCCGTCATGAAAAACTTGGTCCCGGTAAAAGAGACTGACCAGAACACTCGTTTCGTGAAGACATAAATCATCATGGAACAGAAAATACCGGCAATCCCAGAAAGCATCACTCCCCAGGCAATGGCATCGGACCAATCCTGATACTCTGGAAAATAAATTGGACTGAGCCAGGCATGCAGGGCGTACAGAATCGCCAGTTTGGCGAACAAACCAAAAGTGACGATTTCCCGGCTGAGCCAGGAGTGACGTAAACCAATGATCGCCCGATAGGCATACTGAGGGCGTCCCAAGTGAAATGTACTGGATACCAACGCGAGCAGTCCTACACTCAAAGCGGCTATCGAATGATATGGTCGGAACTGTTCAACCATCTCGGGAGCCAGAAATCGTTCCAATAGAAATCCGACGATAAACGCACCCACTGAAAGTTGAGTCAACACCAACATAATTACGAGCGGCCAGTGTGCATGCTCGGGATAAGCAGCGTAATAATCCGCCGGAATCATGTTACGAGGGAACACATTCTTTGATTTGTAAGTCGTGGTCGGCAATGTGAGATGGGGATCGGGCGCTCCCGGAAGAAACGTGTTCGTTTCACAATCTTCCACAACCTGATGCACATCGACAATTTGAATATTAATTGCTTCATGCGGACAGGCTTGCACGCAAGCAGGAGCTTCTCCAGCTTGTAACCGATCGCTACACATATCACATTTACGAACAATTCCCTTTCCGGCATGGAACTTGGGAACATCAAACGGACAAGCGAGAGTGCAATACTGGCAACCAAAACATTGATCGTCCAGATGTTTCACAATTCCAGTAACCGGATCCTTGTCGTAGGCATCCACAGGACAAGCCGCCATACAGCCAGGTTCAAGGCAATGATGGCAAGCGGTCGTGACATGTTGCAGAACGGGTTTCTGACTGGTTCCTCCAACTAACAACCCGACATCGCGCCAAGTTTCCTTCTCATCAAGCCCATTGAGCGAATGGCAAGCAGAAACACACGCCTTGCATCCCGAACAATGATCGAGGTCTACCTGAAAGGCATACTGCTGACCAGCTTCGGGTCGGGTGGCCGGTATTAGAGACGAATAATACTTCGCCTGAGCAGGCAGGCTGCCGTTTTCATGTTGATGTGAAAATTCTTCAACAGCCGTTAATGCCTTCTGATCTTCAAGCAGAAATTGGAGCAAATCCTGATTAGAAAGTTCTTTGCGCACATTCCCGCTGCCTGTTTCTACAGGGGAACTATCATAAGACGCCTCAGTGGTATATGTGGAATCGTGCAATTGAATTCTTTGCTGTTGATCACCGGAATGATCAAACGATAAATGGATACGAAAAGTTCCCCTGATACCTGTCCGATCGGTTTTTCGCTAAAACCCGGTTGTGGCTATTCTACACTCTATAAAATAAGGTTCATTTGGGCCCATCAGAGGGTTAAACGATCACATTAAATGTATCAGGTCACAGAACTGCATATGGTGGAAGCACACATTTTGGTTCGCAGGATTTCATTTATTACATC
>JAGQQC010000514.1 GCA_020426395.1 Planctomycetaceae bacterium | reverse complement strand
CCTGTGGGTCGTACAGTTGCACCGTTTCGTCCCAACTGCCACTGACAATCCGGCCATCGGGCAGCACCGCCACGCAATCGACCGAGCCTTCATGCCGGATAATCGTCTCCGGAGGCCTTCCCTGCGGGTCGAAAAGTTGCACCGTTCTGTCTTCACTGCCACTGACAATCCGGCCATCGGACAGCACCGCCACGCAACGGACCGAGCCTACATGCCGGATAATCGTCTCCGGAGGTCCCCCCTGCGGGTCGAAAAGTTGCACCGTTCGGTCATAACTGCCACTGACAATCCGGCCATCGGGCAGCACCGCTAAGCAACGGACCCAGTCTTCATGCCGGATAATCGTTTCGACGCTTCCCTTTTGCGTGTCGTATAGCTTCACCGTCTTGTCCCAACTGCCACTGACAATCCGGCCATCCCGAAGGACAGCTAGACAGGATATCGTACTGCTGTGCTGCGTCATGGTCTGAATCCTTCCAGGGCATGGCCCTTTCAGGACTTTGAGCCATTCTTTTTTTGTCATTACTTTTGCCCTAACAAAAAATCCAGGAAGTTCTGCAAACGATCACTGCGTTCTGGTAGCGAAAGTAGATAGCGTGCGATTTCCGCGGGGAGGTCTGTCGGTTCTTTGCGGAGGTACCCGGGATGCGCATGCAGGGCCTGGGCGATCGTTTCATAGAGCTCATCTATTTCCGCGAGGCAGGCTGTAAACAGATTCAATAGGTCAAACCACTCTTCCGTTCTGCCTGCTCGGACCAATTCCGCCAGTAGAATATCCTTACGTGCCTTATTCCCTCGATGCCGGCGGGATGCAGCCAAGTGCAGATCGATAGTATGCAATCGGTGGGCGATAAATGGCCCCGGCTTAATCCACAACTCCGTCTCTGGATTGATCCTTTCTCCCACTTTCTGGCACCATTCTGAATCACAATCAGCTGCCTGGGACGGGCGTTGATGTTCCACCAAAGAAATTGCCCCACAGAAGTAGTAGATAAGAGAGTCGTGAATAAAGGAGACCTCATTTTCAGTTTGTTTCAGCAACGACATTTTCATCAGCTGTGGCCAGGAGAGGCCGTCATTGTCAATAACTTTGGAAACATAGGCCTTTTCATAAATGGGTGATTTGGACCAGTAATCATCATCGGGCCGCCAATCGGGTGTCATCCCCGTCAACGGGTCGGTTGTGGGGCACGTAAACAACGGCATGAGTTGTTCTGCTGGAAGTCGGGTAACGTCAGCTCCCCGCGCCTGAATGGCCAAAGCGACCCGGGTCATGAGAATCAATGTTTCGGTTTTAATAGCATGATCGGAGAAATCCGACCGACTGAAAATCGTAGTCCGTGAGTTCATTTCTCTTTCAAAATGTCTGTCAATTACTAACTGATAAAGGTCGTATAAGGTCGATCCCTCGTGCAAGGTGCCGACCGGAAGTATCGATACAAAGTGCATAAGCAAAGGGGTGGAAATGAGACTTTCATTGGAGGAAATTCCCATGCGCGTAAAATTATTTGAAAGAGAATCAAACACCTTCAGTACCAGATCGATATCATTTTCAACGAAGGAGATTCCCAGCCCACCGAGGCTGTTCTTATTACTGAGCTCCAGTTCAAACCGATGTTTATTTGCCAGATACGATTTCGCTTGATCTGTTTCAACCGGTAACAGGTCATAGATACCAAATGAAGAATTGGGGTCCTTCAAAACTTTCATGGGTGCTGAATCAGCCTGATTGGAACGATAGGTAATCACGAGGCGATGTCCGAATTTTCCAAATTCTTTCTGAAAGCCAGAAAAGGCATGCGCAAGAGGTAATTGGCGTTTCTCAGAAACGGGATTCAAATCAGCGAACATCAGAAGTGGCGGCCCTGTTTTTAAATAGCGAGAGATTTTATTACGCAACCGTTTCGAAGTGGATCCAGTGGCCGTGATAGCGATCTGGTCGAGAACCATTTCGACTGGATCAACGTCCTCCGACACGACATCCAAGCTCAACCAGGAGGGCAAAAAACCAGAAAGCATGGGAAACGAAACGCGATCTCCAGTGATGTCGTACAGGCAATCGTAAAATGCTTTCCAACAGGCGGATGTTTTTCCTGCACCGGATTGAGACAATAATAGGATACCGCGTTGTTCCGTGTTGGGGGCCTCTTGCCAGCGACGATTTAATTCGTAGATCAGGACGCTGAGATCCGGATAGGAGTCAAACTCCTCATCTTGAGGTGGTGGGAATGGTATTTTAGTTCCTTCACTATCTTGGTGCCGTGCACGATAGGCACTGGCACGTTCGACATACTCTGCATGGTATCGATTAAAAGTTAAACTGTCTGTTAAGTGAAGATTCCCAGCCGGGCTGACGCGCAGAGGAATATATATTCTCTCGTCAGGCATATCACGGTAAAAGAATTCTCGATAGTTCACTGCTGCGATGACATCGGGATGCCAGCGATCGACTCGAACGCCATTGGCGTCGACGCAGTTACACGCTTCGATATTCCTCAGGATCTCCTCGACCGCCAGAATGTCGAGGTTTTCCCGCTGCTCAAGTATCCGGGAAATATGATCCCGAAAAAGTGTTTTCCGATAGTCCAAGCTCACACCTCACCGAACCAGAGCAATTGATGATGGTAGTCGGCACAAATAGCGAAGATGTAGACATTCTCCTGTTCGCCCCATTTATGAATTTTCTGCATGAATTCTTTCTGTTTTTCGTAGCGAGCATCGTCCCAGACGGTGGGCTGGGTCGTATTTGAATCAGTATCGGTCACGAGCAGGACGAGCCGTTTTCGCGGATCGGAGAGGGCGTTATTCAGTGACACAGGATTGAGTTGGACGTGATATGTCGTTTCTATGGCTGAAATCACAGTATCGATCGGGTCATCCAGAGATTCCGGACTCGCGTCCGCCACGTTGACGTGCAGAAACACGGGAGCGTCAGCGAGCTTGGTGCTATCGACTTTTCTCCAGGTTTCACTGATGTCGTGTAAAATATTGGAAACGATCTGTGACGGTGAC
>JAGQQC010000513.1 GCA_020426395.1 Planctomycetaceae bacterium | reverse complement strand
AGTCTGAAATTAGCCCGCGATGCGACGAAAGTCGAAACATCCACGATTGTCTTCAGTGGTGTTCACTTCATGGCGGAATCGGCCAAAATTTTGAACCGGGAAAAAACGGTTCTGTTACCTGATTTGCTGGCAGGATGTTCGCTGGCAGAAAGTTGTCCGTACGACGCTCTCAAAGAGTATCAGGAAAAACTGCGGGCGGAAGGTCACGATTTTTTAACCGTCGCTTACATCAATACGACGGCCTCCGTGAAAAGTCTTTGTGACTGGATTGTGACCAGCGGGAATGCTCGAGAGATTATTGATCGGATTCCTGAAGATAAAGAAATCCTGTTCGTTCCCGATCAGCATCTGGGGCGATATCTCTCGGAAGTTTCTGGTCGCGAAATGATTCTCTGGCCAGGTTCCTGCATGGTTCATGAGATGTTCAGTTTGCAGGATTTGAATCGAGCCAAACGGAATAATCCGGGAAGCTTGATCATTGCCCATCCCGAATGTCCGCAGAATATTTTAGAGGTCACCGATTTCATCGGCGGCACAGAGAAGATGCGGCAGTATGTCAGTTCCATTAAGGAACCGACAACCTTTCTCGTCGCCACGGAGGCGATGATGATTCATCCGCTGGAAAAACTGGCTCCGCAGCACACCTATGTGCCCGTGCCGGGAATTATGAGCTCGACTGGCGAAACCTGTGCGTGTAACCGTTGTCCGCATATGGCTCGGAATACATTGCAGAAAATTCGCGATTGTCTGCGAGACGGTAAACCTGAAATCGAATGGCAACCCTATTTCCAGAAAGCATACGACGTGCTAGAGCGAAGTTTGCTGAAATAGGTTCATAACACGTTGAAATGTGAAAATATAAATCCCTTCCAGTCAACAGTTGGCTGGAAGGGATTTTTTTGTCACGAAAGAGTTTGATCAGCGAGCGATCTGCTGTTTGGGAGGAAGGGGGATTGGACTGGCTGGAGGATCGTATAACGGTGTAGGAAGAACGGCGGGGTTTTCATTAACAACATTTTGGGGACTCGCCTCTTTTTTAATCAGTTTTCCCAAATAACGAATAATCATGACACGGGTTTCGGAGTTTCCAACTTTCAAGGCACGATTCAGGATCTGTTCAAGTTTGGAAGGGGAGAGGGCGATTCCGTTCGAAGAATTGATTTGATTTACCATCCAGGCGCGAAACATCAAGTTGTATGTTTCTTTCAAGGCTGGGTTTTCATTTTCTGCTTCGAGACAGTCAATCAAGGTTTCCGGACCCCTGGTAGAGTAGGTAAGGATTTTGAGAAATAAAAAGTTGAGGTAATTCTGAATACCCGCCGGAATAGTGATCACCACAGCGTTCGGATTTGCCCCAAATCCACCAGAGCTATAATTATTGCTTTTTTGTGAAATCCGGGAGATGTATTCTTTCTCAGGCGGAACAGATTGAGCACCGGCAGCGATTAACGGAGTCCATTCCATTGAGGGACTCACACTTTCACGAAGGTCGGGGAACAATATTTCGAGTTCGGCGCGAGACCACTTATCGCGAATCATCATTTGGTTAAATATAACCACAAATTGCTTTCTTTCGTCGTCGGTAAACTTCTCATCGAAGATCTGGGCTAGCTGTTTGGGGATTTTTTGAACGTCGATCTTCCCTGTAATACTGTATTCTGAGCCAGGGATATAAAAGTCGGGTGATGAGTATAGCCCCACGAATTCACGTAGAATGGCAATGAAGCTTAATTTCTTTTCAAAATCGGTGGTGCAAAATTTACGCATCATTTCTTCGAGGTAACCTGGGTCAATTTCCAGAAGTTGTTGTTGTGCCGCCTGTCGTACGCTGACATCCGTGTCATTCAACAATTCTCGTAATGTGGAAATCAGTTGTCGTCGGGCAATCGTGGGTTCATTCTCTTGAGCCAGGGGAGGGGCGACAGGTTGGCTTGTCTCGGACGGAACTGGTACAAAACGAGTCACGGTATAGCTTTGGCCGTTCTCATCTTTTCGCTCCTCAACAATTTGTTTGTATCCCTCTTTCTGCAAGAGAGTGACTTGAGGAGGAGAATCCGGAGTTGGGGTTTTGGTCCAATCTGATTTCTCTTCATTCTGTTCCGTCTCGTTCGCCAGAAAACGTTGATAGGCAACGACGGCGGCATTTCGGATGGGCTCTGAATCTGAATTCAAGAGCTTTCGCACTTTGCCGACCTGATCGATACGCAACGAAGCATAATGCTGAAGTAACTCGGCGAGTGCTTTGGCTTCTGTTTCAGCAAGATCTTGGTCCCCAGCAAGATCGAGTAGGGCTGCTTGTAATTCCGGGGTGAACTTCAGAAACATACCGAACTGCATCACATAGGCAGGCAGGACTTGTTCCGGATCGGTTGACCAGTCATAGGTATTGGTGTTAGAGGGAGAACTGGCGAAAGGATCTTTTTTTTGTTGCTCAGTTTTCTCTACTTCCTCCGCGACTTTTTTCCAGTTGAATAGATAATTCTTTAGAATGATTGAAAACCGTGTTTCCTGGTCTTTCCCGGTATCGTTTTCCGAGTCATTGGCTACATCGTAATTCAATACCCATTCCCGGATATGCTCACTTAGATTGACTCTTTTTTCGCCTGGTTTGAAGTGAGGCTTATTGAAATCAGTATTCCCGGGCGGATGAGCAATCAAGTCGGGGTACTTTAATGCATCGCGCGAGAGTATCAGGTGTACGTAACGTTTTCCGAACTCAAGTCGATCTTCCATATAGAGTCTTTCGAGATAGGTTTGGTAATCTGTTTTGGCCATATCTTTGGCGACGACATCAAGGAAGACTTCGTGGAGATGCTGCATATATTTTTTGTCTACTGATGACGCTGATTCAAAATGCTTTTTGAAATTGATCGATTCTAAAATCTTCACCGCTTGTAAACGTTCCTGTTGATTCTCGGATTGCAGCATCTCCAGCAGCGGATCGAAAATTGTTTTTAAGGTTTCATTTACTTCTAACGGGGCGAACTGGGCCGTTGACGGGGGGGCGTCATTGTCTGCCTCAAAAGAAGTTG
>JAGQQC010000512.1 GCA_020426395.1 Planctomycetaceae bacterium | reverse complement strand
TCCCGTTACGAAAAAGTTCAGTTAGCCCTTGAGATTTCCAAAAATTGTCGGGCCAGATTTGAATCAAGACGACCTTACGAATGGAGATTGTCGTTCGCATTATGGGTCGCCATCGGCACAGTCCTGTTAGCGTTGATGAAACCGGAACTGAAGCCGTTTCTTTCGAGCGACCCGACTTCCCTAAAGAACTGGCTGATCGCTGGCGGAGTCGTAGTTTTTGCCGCGCATCTCATCCACTTGTGTTGCTGGATTGCCCCACGTAATAAAGAAAATCAAGACGAATCTTACGCCATGGAAATGGTCGCTTTGAATCTAGCCAAAGACCACGATAGTGCCGGGCGTATTCATGAGGTCCTGTCACCCGCCGAGTCAACGCAGATCTACAAACGAGACGAGACCGGCCCTCAATATACGGCAATCATCGTGCAACTGCTCATCACGAGCCTGCTACTGTTATCCTTGATCCCAATTTTTTATTCGGTCACTCAATAACGAAGAGCGTCAAATAATCAAAGAGATCAGGCAACCATTTACCCGAGTTGTTCTTTATAGAACTCTGCTCCGGCTTGCAGGGCTTCGGGGATCTTGTCGATAAAGCGGCCGCCGGCTTCGGCCATGTCGGGACGGCCGCCACCGCCACCGCCAGTTACCTTAGCGGCGACTTTAATGCAGTCGTTCGCTGTGACTCCCTGTTTGATGAGTTCTTTACTCACAGCGGCAAGCAGGGCCACCTTGCCGTCGATCTCGGCAGCGAGGAGCAGGGCGACCTTGATATTCGAAGCCCGTAACTGGTCGGCATATTCTCGCAGCATTTCTCGGTCAGCATTTTCAGGTTGATAGGTAATGACTTTCACGCCATTCACTTCTTCCGCTTCGTTCAGCAACTGATCGAGCACGCCGGAAACAGATTGTTTCGATTGCGCCGCCAGTTGTTGTTTGGCCGACTTGAGTTCTTCCTGCAAGACGTGAATCCGGTGCGGAAGCTCCTGGACCTGCGGCGTTTTGAGAAGTTGACTTAACTCGCGGAGTAACTCGTCCGATTGCCGCATACGTTCCACCGCTTTCTGCCCGGTGTAGGCAGTCACGCGACGAACTCCTTTGGCAACCGGTTCCTCGTTGACGATCTTACAGAGGCCAACCTGTCCCGTGCTGGTCAGGTGCGTCCCTCCACAAAGTTCCGTACTGAAATCCCCCATCTTGACGACGCGAACTTCATCCGGATATTTCTCACCGAAGAGCGCCATCGCTCCCAACTTCCGGGCCTGCTCGATCGGCATCAACTGAGTCGTGACCACAGCCCCTTCGGAAATGCGCTGATTGATAATATCCTCGACTTGATCGAGCTCTTCCCGAGTCATGGGAGCCCGATGAGCAAAGTCGAAGCGGAGTTCATCCTGCTGCACTTTTGAACCACGCTGGGTCGCATGTTTCCCCAACACGCGATGAAGTGCATGGTGTAATATGTGAGTGGCGGAGTGAGCCCGCTGAATACCTGATCGACGATCTGGTTTAACTTCAGCAGTGACGGGCTGTCCAACTTTCAGTGATCCCGATTCTAGCCTGCCGATATGCACCAGTAAGTCACCGTGCCGCTGGGTATCATCGACTTCAAAACGAGTATCCCCGCTCAAGATCGTCCCGACATCACCGACCTGACCTCCCGCTTCTCCATAGAAGGGAGTTTGATCAAGAATCAGTCCGACCCGATCGGCATGTTTGGGCGTATCAATCTTATCGATCTGTTGCTCATTACGAATTAGACCGACGACTTTGGCTTCGCAAGAGGTCGTCTCGTACCCTTTGAACTCGGTGGCTCCCGCTTCATTCCGAATCGCATCCAGGGGACCGGCAGACATGACTGAATTGGCAAACAAACCGGAACCACTGATTTGTTTTTGTTCCTCGACTCGTTTCTGAAAAGCGACCCGATCGACCTCGACTCCATTCTTTTTGGCCATCGCATTCGTCAGTTCAAAGAGAAAACCATACGTTTGATGCAGATCAAAAGCATCGTCGCCAGAAATGGTTTTACTACTTTGGACGTCCGATTTATTCAAAATTTGATTGAACTTTTCGACACCCTTTTCCACCGTATTGAGGAACTGGCTTTCTTCCTCATGAATGATGTCAGATACCGACTGAACCGTTTCGCTCAGTTCCGGATAAGGTTTCTCCATGATCTCGACCACTTTGGGAACGAGTGTGGAGAGAAAAGGAGTCTCTCTGCCAAGGAGATATCCCTCGAGCACCGCCCGACGCAAAAGTTGGCGTATGACGTAACTTTCTTTTTCACTGCCGGGTACGACTCCTTCGTGAATACACATCGTAATCGCGCGAACGTGGTCGGCAATCCGGCGAATCGCGCGACCTTCCGGAATATGAAAGTCGTACTTGATGTTGACCGATTCGGCAGCAGCCAGACAGAGTTCTCGAAGCGTGTCGATCTCGAAGTTGGACTCGACCCCTTGCAGTACTGCGGCGCAACGTTCCAGTCCCATCCCGGTATCAATGTTTTTCTTGGGCAAGGGGCGCAGGTTATCAGGAGGATCACCCACCCGGTTAAACTGGGTGAAGACCAGATTCCAAATCTCAACTTCCTTTTGTCCTTTATCGGGAAGATAGTAAATCTCACTACAAGGTCCGCAAACCCCATCCGGCCCGTCGGTGGGAGCCCCAGCCGGCCAGAAGTTTTCGTACTCGTCATCGCGGCGAATACGATTCGAATCGAGTTTGATCTCTTTATTCCAGATGTCGTACGCTTCATCGTCAT
Source organism: Planctomycetaceae bacterium (assembly GCA_020426395.1). Classification (GTDB taxonomy): domain Bacteria; phylum Planctomycetota; class Planctomycetia; order Planctomycetales; family Planctomycetaceae; genus Polystyrenella. Next base: position 276 of record JAGQQC010000512.1, on the reverse strand, counting down.
CCAGATAGACGGTGACTGTCAGCTTGTTCGGATCCAGCCCCAACCACTTTTTGTCGGTTAGAAATTCCCAGGCCCAGTGAATCGCTTCGCGTTTGAAGTAATCTCCGAACGAGAAATTCCCCAGCATTTCGAAAAAGGTGTGGTGATAGGCAGTCACTCCCACATTTTCGATATCTCCCGTCCGTAAACACTTTTGACAGGTCGTAGCGCGGGTGAAATCGAGTTTACCGATACCCAGAAACTGGTTCTTGAACTGGTTCATACCGGCCGGAGTAA
>JAGQQC010000511.1 GCA_020426395.1 Planctomycetaceae bacterium | reverse complement strand
CACACTCGAAACCAGCTTGACGATGTCCTATCCCGAACTCGATTTGACCTTTCGGAATCTGGGCTGGAGTGGCGACACTGTCTGGGCAGATTCCCGAGGAATTTTCGATGCCCCCGAAAAGGGGTACGAGAAAATGCTCGCCCAGGTGAACTCAATCAAACCGACAGTTATTTTCCTTGGGTACGGAGGAAATGAAGCCCATGCAGGCGAAGAAAAATTGGGTGATTTCGTTAGACAATATCAACGCCTGATTTCAGACCTGAAACAGAATTCCGAGAATCCTCGTTTCGTCTTTCTCTCGCCACTTCCGTACCCCAACTTTGGAAAACCCTATCCCGATCAAACGGCATACAACAACAATGTGAAAGCCTACGCCACAGAAATCAAAAAACTCGCCCAGTCAGAAGGGTCACTGTATATCGATTTAATTGAACGATTTTCCGATTCGGTTTTTCATGATTCGAAACCGGGCAATTATTACGAACGCAGTATGAACCTGACTGAAATTGGTTACCTCGTTTGGACAGACGAAATTCTGCATCAACTCGGAATCACGAATATCGATCTCTCCCACGGATTACCGGAAGAATGGTCTGCTGTGAATGCAGAGATTCTGAAGAAGAACGAACTCTACTTTCACCACTGGCGACCACAAAACATCACTTATCTGCTTCTATTCCGTAAACACGAACAGGGCAACAACGCCGTCGAATTAGAGGAGTTGCTGAAACTGACAGCCGAAGCAGATAAAGGAATTCATCAACTCGCGAAACAGTGATTCCAAACGGACAATCCTGACAACTTTGAATAATTCTTGAAACAATCTTCACCCTGGGGCTCTTGATGCCTGGGTGATTCAAATAAAAAACAAACTGAGGACAACTCGTGAACCGATTCAGTGCTCTCTCAAAGCTTATCCAACTCACCACGCTTACATTGGTTTTCTGTACGTCTCCTCTGTTCGCTCAGCGGGACTTGAAGAATATTCCCGATCCCGATCCGGAACTGGAACGGAAAGAGCTGCAGGTTCACGAGGATTTTGAAGTCTCGTTGTACGCATCCGATCCTCGGTTGGCAAAACCGATTCAGATGAACTTCGATACGCAGGGGCGATTATGGATCGCCAGTTCCGAGACGTACCCGCATATCGAACCAGGTGCGGAATCAAACGATAAGATCTGGATCCTGGAAGATACTGACGAAGATGGTCGGGCCGACAAAACCACCATCTTTGCCGATGGTTTATTAATCCCGACTGGTGTCGCGCCGACGGCAGATGGTAAAGGGGCTTATGTCGCTAACAGCACTGATTTGATTTACTTCGAAGATACTGACGGTGACGGAAAAGCAGACAAACGGGAAATCGTGCTGACCGGTTTCGGTACGGAAGATACGCACCACATTCTGCATACCTTCCGCTGGGGACCGGATGGTTGCCTGTATATGAACCAGTCGATCTACATCCACAGCCACTTGGAAACCCCCTACGGTGTCAAACGGTTAAACGGGAGTGGCATCTGGCGATTCCGTCCGGAGACGATGGAACTGGAAGTCGTCGCCCGGGGGATGGTTAACCCGTGGGGGAATGACTTCGATCGCTGGGGACAGGAGTTTGCCACGGATGGGGCTGGATCCGAAGGGATTCAGTACATCTTCAATGGCGCGGCCTATCTCTCCGCCGTCGGTGTTCCTCGTTTACTTCAAGGGATGAATCCCGGCAGTCCCAAATTCTGCGGGATGGAAATTATTGGCGGCAGCCAGCTACCCGAAGAGTGGCAGGGGAACATCATCACCAACGATTTCCGTGGGCACAGGGTCTGCCGGTTTGTGTTAGATGAAAATAAATCAGGCTTCAGCTCTCAAGAGAAAGCGGAACTGATCAAAACGGAACATGTCGCATTTCGCCCGATCGATGTCAAAATGGGTCCGGACGGGGCAATCTACATCGCCGACTGGTACAACCCGATTATCCAGCATGGTGAGGTCGATTTTCGCGATGAACGCCGTGACCACACACATGGTCGTATCTGGCGGATTACTTATAAAAATAAGCCCGTGCTCAAACGACCGAATCTGATTGAGATGTCCGACGAAGAATTGATTTCTCAACTCGCCAGTCCTGAACCCTGGGTTCGCGTGCAGGCCAAGCAAATCATCCAACAACGAGGCAGTGATTTGGCACCTGTATTAGATGAATGGTTAACCCGGCAGGATCCGAGCGGTGAAGATTACGATCATCATCTTCTGGAAGCGCTCTGGGTATATCAGTCATGGCGTCAACCTAATGCAGAGTTGTTAAATCGGTTGTTTAACTCAAATGACCACAAAGCTCGCGCAGCGGCTGTGTTAATTTTGACCGACTGGCTTGATGCTGTTCCCAATTCCGAAGAATTGCTGGCAAAATCCGCATTGGATGAACATCCGCGCGCGCGGCTGGAAGCCGTTCGTGGACTTGCCAGAATTGCCAAACCGGAATCCATTTTGGCAGCCTTGAAGGTCCTTGACCAACCAATGGATACCTTCCTGGACTACGCCCTCTGGGTCACTGCCCGTGACCTGCAACCGGTCTGGTTACCTGCCGTTCAACAAGGAGATCCCCGATTTCTACAGGAGACTGATAAACTTATCTTCCTGCTGAACGCGATGGGAGGTGACGCGGGGATACAATCGTTGATCACACTCGTGCGGATGAACAAGATTCCGTCCGATCAACTACCGGCTGTTTACCGTCTCTGTTTACAACAGCCTAGTCCTTCGACGCTCTCTCTTGTTCTCCGGGGCTCCTATATGACTCGCAACAATGTTGCTGACCGCGCTCGCTGGTTGAATGCCCTCGCTGATGTGGCAATCTCACGGAATATCGTTCCGGAAGGAAGTTTGGAGATTGTCCCCAAAATGACCGAGGATTCAAACCTCGAACTGCGATTGGCGGCTATTCGCGCGATTGGTGCATTGAAAATGGCCGATCAGGAAAAAATGCTGTTCGACAAACTAGGCCGGGAGAACGTCAGCGTAATCGAACAAGCAACCTTGTTGGAAGCCATCACCCGCATTGGTTCGAAC
>JAGQQC010000510.1 GCA_020426395.1 Planctomycetaceae bacterium | reverse complement strand
TTACCGGTTGATACCCGGCATAATGTGAAAATTTTCCGCGAAAAACTGGGGCCTTGGGCTGAGAGCCAGCTACAGGGAAAATAACGTTCAACAATTATCGATTAACTTTAGCAGCATATTGTTCCAGGTCAGCTCGCCATTTCTGTTTTCCTGCTGCGAGTTCAACAATCGGTTGATAATTGAAATCGCGGATCGCTTTTTCGATCGAGTAATAATGGGTCTGGCTTAATTGGGAGGCCACAAAGCGGGTCATCGGGGGATCTCCTCGAAGCGGTAGCAAAAAATAAAGCCACTCGCACAATCGCCCCGCCCGCATCGCAGTTTGGGCGGAAACCGATTTTTCGATAGTAGCGATTCCCACGTTTCTTAACAGTTCGTTAATCCACTCCCACACATTGACCGGTTCCGGATCATTAATGAAATAGGCCTGTCCGGAAGTCGGTGAATTCTCGGTTAATGAATCTGCCAATTGCAAATGGGCGGCGGCCACGTTTTCGACATAGGAAACAGAAATCCGATTCGTTCCATCACCTACTCGCCGAAGTTTCCCTTGGGCTGCTTTTTCGATCACACGGGGAGCCAGACTTTGGTCCCGCGGCCCCCAAACCAAGTGCGGACGGATCGCCGCCGTGTTCAAACCTGCCACACCATTGGCTTGCAACACGCTTTGTTCGCCCAGCATTTTGGTATGCGAGTAATAACCGAGATGTTGTTCTGGATAGGGAAGAGTTTCGTCACTGTATTCGTGCGGGGAACCGTCATAGATCACACTGGGAGAACTTGTGTAAACAAACCGCGAAACCTGATGTCGCTGACATGCTTGCAGAAGTTCGCGCGTGCATTCCACATTTACCTTGTAAAAGGTACGCCACGGTCCCCAAATCCCAGTTAATCCCGCCACATGAAAGACAACATCCACTCCTTTCACAGCGGAATCGATTAAAGCACGGTCCTGTAAATCTCCAGCAAAGTGTGTGACGTTCAACCGCTCGAAATCGGGCAACTTTCGACGCGAGAGAACTCGCACTTCGTCCCCCCGAGCAACAAGTTGTTCAACGATGTAGAGACCGATAAAGCCGCTTCCACCTGTGACCAAAGCCTTCATACGGAGCAGAACAATCTATCTGGAACAAGAGAGAAGAAAGAATAAACCTGATGCATTGTAGTCGCTAACTGCCGTTCCCGCAGCCAAGAGAGGAACAGGATTCAGACTGAATCAATAAACCTGCTTACCATATACCTGATTGAGCGTTTGAACCAAGGCCTCCACGGCTTCCTCTGTCCTATCTTGAGCCAGTAAACCGGCTTCACCCATCAATGTTGCCAATTCGACGAGCGTTTCCCGTTTAAGGGGCGAATGATAGAGCAGCATCAAACGGCGATTCACCAACCCTTCGAGATGAGGAACCCATTCATGTTTCAGGATCCATTTGACAACGGCGATCGGAAAATGTGTGAATGAGACTGATTGAGATAAGTCTGGTCCGAGCTTTTGCGATTCCTCTAGAATCGATTCCAGCCGGGTTCCATAGAACTCCCATAACAGTTTGATCTGCTCAAGTTCCAAACTACATTTTGCAGCCAGTTCTTCCTGAAGTTGATGTAACTTTTCCGGGGAAACAGGATAGTTTTCCGCCCCGGGATAGAGCCGCTCGCGACTGTTGTGGGAGACTTGGCAACCTAACAGTTCTCCAACAACGTGGACGACATCTTCAGCTAAGGCTCGGCAGGTTGTCAATTTTCCACCGATTAACGTGACCAGGGGCGTAACTGATCCATCCAGATCAACCTCATGCCGGTGAATACTGTGCCCGCGAGAAATCGCAGACGGACTATTTGCAGGCACATAAGGCAGGGGCCGGACTCCACAATAAAAGAAATCGATATCGGCAGGAGTCAATTCAATCCCCGGGAAAAGCTCGTTCGTCAACTTGAGGAGATAATCAAGCTCTTCAGCAGTTGCCAGGGCAGTTTCCGGAGAACCGTCCATGGGAATATCGGTTGTCCCGACCATCACTGATCCTCCCACCGGTAACACAAAAACGGGACGACCATCTGCGGCTTCGGCATAGAGCCCGTCATTTCCAATGGCGGACTTAATGAACCGATTCTGCGTAAAAAAATGCGAACCCTTCGTTCCTCTAAAAAGTCGTTCGGTCGGAATTTTACGATCTTTGAACGTCAGGTCTCCCCAGGCACCGGTTGCATTGATGATCAAAGAAGGTTTTAAGCTGTGAACCTGTTCGCCAGCTTGATTCATAATGACGATTTCGGAACCGCGTGGTTCGGCGCGGTGACTTGAAAAGACCAGGAAGTCCCTTTGTTGTTCAGAAAGAATACGCCAGGTGTCCTCTAACATCGCCAGGACAAAACGTTCGACTGCCCACATCTGCCCATCAAAATAACTACAAACCCATTTGTATTTGCTGACATCTACTGGTGGAATCCCCGATTCTCCCAGTGCGTGTACTTCATGCGCAGGGAATTGAGCGTTGGCGGCAAAACTGTCATACAGCTTCAAACCTGTGCGGATAACATACAACCCGCGGTCTGGCGATTGCTCCATCCAGCGAGTGAAGGGCTTCAATGCAGAGAAGCGGGACAGATTCATAAACCGGGAAAAGGCATTAGACCAACCGCTGAAGCGGGAACCTACGGGAATATGGAGCCGTAATGGTTTAATGAATTGGGGTGCGTTTTTCGCCAGCCGATTTCTTTCGTGGAGTGATTCGCGAACAAGTTGGAAATCAGCGTACTCCAGATAGCGTAATCCTCCGTGAATTAATCGGGATGATTTAGAGGTCGCCCCAAATGCAATGTCATGTTCATCGACAATGCAACAGGGAATGTGATTAAGTGCGAGTTCCCGCGCGACGGCCACACCGTTGATTCCAGCTCCCAGAATCAGTACCGGCGCGTTATCGTTCATCTCCACTCACTTTCCCGTTAATGCTTGCAGTCACAGCATTCTACCAAATCTTATTTTCCAATACAGAATTTACTGAAAATTCGGTCCAGCAAGTCGTCCGTATAAACAGCCCCGACAATTTCTCCGAGGTGATCGATGGCCTGA
>JAGQQC010000050.1 GCA_020426395.1 Planctomycetaceae bacterium | reverse complement strand
GATTCTAAGGTGCCACAAATGGTACGCCCGAGAGGGCTCGAACCTCTGACCTTCCGGATGTAAACCGGACGCTCTAACCAACTGAGCTACGAGTCCTAGGGTGCCCAGGAGAGGACTTGAACCTCCACGCCTTTCGGCATACGCACCTCAAGCGTACGTGTATACCATTTCACCACCTGGGCATGACTGATTTTAATGTGGTGTATCCTATCTTACTTTTCCCCAAGAAGCAATCATCGACCAATGATCGAACGCACCGCTTGCACCATAAATTCGAAGAACGCTTTGATCCCAATTCCAAGCCACTTCAGAGCCAGTTTCTGACTGCCTTGGGCCGTTTGACCGATTTGACGATTAAATTCGGTGGAGTTTGAGATTTGAAACGACATACCGATAGTATACCTGCCACACCTGCGACTTCACAAGCAGACCGTCTCGCGGTAAAATCAGCGGGCATTGGTGATCAACCAGTGTAAGCGCGGGAATAGCTCAGTTGGCTAGAGCGCCTCCTTGCCAAGGAGGAGGTCGCGGGTTCGAGTCCCGTTTCCCGCTCCCGATTAAAAGATTTATGAATCACGATTTAGGATTCAAGAATTCAAAAGCCTGCAGCTTCTTCTTAAATCGTAAATCTTAATTCCTGAGTCTTCTTATTGCCTGGTAGTGAAATGGCATCACGCCTCTCTTTGGAAGAGGTATTCTAGGTTCGAGTCCTAGCCGGGTAATTTTTTATGCGCGTCGCTATTTTCAGTCTGATTCGAGATACGTTGATTCAGGAAACATGACGGATCAGCCGCAGCTTTCTCACGCAGCGCAGTTACCGAGAGCATCAGTAACGAATATGCATATCTGACCGATCCCGGTCTCGTCGGATGCGGGTAATCTCGCTGAGCATCTCCTGGAATTTTTCTTCTTCATGGCTGATGTCGCCCGTTCTTTTTTTCAGCATGGGTAGCAAATAATCTCCTCCCATCCATTTCAGTACCTGTCGTTCGCGTTGCTTCACATCGCTTGTATGCTCCAGGTTATACACCATGTCTTCAATTTCATCGCTGCTCTCCTCGATAAAATCTTCCCATTCTGCTTGAGAGGCATTAGCGGATCGCAAATCAAAGAACTCGCTGTGCACTTCCGTGAAGCACTTGTAGCATTCGTCTGCCAGAAAATAGGGAGGCTTGGTCCACCATTTATAGCCAAGGTAGCCCGCAGGAACGAGAATAATCACCGCAATCACGGTGTAAATATTAATGATGTAGCGAAGAAAGCTGTTCGCCGCAACCGACGCCATCCAGTCAATAACGTCTCTAAAAAAATTGACGAACTTGTAAAGCAAATCTCCCAGCGAAGGTATCGCGAGAGATTGTCGCTGCTTCTTAGGCTTCACATGCAGCTTGGCAACTTTTTTCTGGGGTTCGGGAGATGCCAACTTGTCGGAAACAGCAGAGGCGGAATTGGCGGAGGTATCAACAGGGCTCTCGTTCGGAGCTTTTCCGCTGCCTGCATCCAGCTTCCGTTTATGGAACAACTCCGGGTGAAACTGCCGAAGAATATCATCGGCAGCCGAAGTATTATCTGCAGATTTAGGTGAGTTGCTCTTATCAGTCATTTAATTCGCTACTCAAATTTAGTTGAATATTCGGCAGATGCATACGCCTGGCCATCCTGGCACTGTTGCGGGAATGAAACCGATTCAGTTAGACGTCCCCCTGCCTTTGCTTTTTTGACTCTTAGTTTTTGTCACTCTTGGTGAACAAACTCAGGATCGGGATCAAAGGTGATCCTGAAAAACTCAAATAACGAAATTTCATCAAAACGGGTGGGGCGTTGTAGAATCGTTACTCATCACCGATCTTCTCTTTGGTATTTCGGTTGTGTAATTTACTCCAGATTTCGGGAAGGATTCCGTCGCCAATAAAATGAGCCGATCCGTCCAGCTTCATTACGAATACCCCCGCCTGATGCATACTGCGGGCGGTCTGCTGGAAGTTGACTTCGTTTTCGATAACGGAAGAAGCAAAACAGGGCATGCCGACTTCTTGTAAATATCCGGAACCCGCTTCCTGATGCACTCGAGTACAACCAAAAATATCATCGGAATCTGGGTCCTGATTGTTTGGCCCGGCACCGTCTTCCTGGAAGCTAACCACACCATGACGAGCAGTCACGGAGGCACCGATAAACCCGAGAGCCCAAGTCCCCCGTAAGTCAAACTTATTGACACCGGCACGAACTTCATCGATCGCGATGAAGTTCGAAGAACCTGTCGGAACATCGTTATAGCTGAACGATTTATTGACGCCCGCGATACCATGTCCCCAAAGTTGAGTATTGTCTTCGTAAATTCGTTCTCCGTCGACATAAAATCCGTCACCGCAATTACCAGCACCAGCACCCGCAGGCCACTCAACTTCCCCTCCCAATGCGTGACGGAAGCAGCCTCGGTTGGGTCCCATATTGATTGCATAATTACCGCGGGCATAAAGATTGTCAGGTTGCGATGAAATCTCGGTCCGATCAAACAGATTCGAATCGTTATTGAAAATGTCTGACGGACAGGAATAGGTTGGAATTCGCTGTGTCCGTACCGCTTCGTTTACGGGATCCGAAACCGGTTTCGAAGGATCATATCTGTTTTCCAGATTTCCTTCTTCCAGGAAAGGAAGCAACATGATCGCCCAGTTCGCCATCATGCGGGGAGGTTCCGAACCAGGGGCATATCCCAACCCAACACGGTCTAGAATACCGACAGCCCAACGTCCTCCATCCAATGTTTCTCCGGGAGGTCGCGCCCAGATGCTGGCTGGAGGATAGACATTATAAAGCTCGTGGTAGCTGTTCAGGGCAATACCGATCTGCCGTAGGTTGTTCTTACACTGAATGCCCCGAGCGTTATTTCGAGCCTGTTGCACAGCCGGAATCAGTAAGGCTAACAGAATCGTGATGATTGCAATCACGATCAAAAGTTCGACCAGTGAAAAACCACGGCGGGCAGATGAACGAGGCATTCTCCATCCTTTGCTTAACCAAAAGGACATCATCAGGCTGGCAGATCTGTTAACTTGGTTGATATAGCAAGCCCGACGAGTTGGTCTTTCAGGGCCCGAGAACCAACATTCTAAAAGTCATCACCAACACTGATGCGTGATTGAATATTATTGCTTGACTGAATTGTTTTACTGAAAACCCATCCTAAAACCCGTTGTGGCTGTTCTACTCACATGTAAAACAAGGGTAGGGTGACCCATCAAAGGGTTTTAGAATCACTTTAAGTGTGGAGGCAGAAAGAAAATTTACAACTTTTGATCAGGCTCTAATGCTATCACTGTAGCAGACCTGACCTTGAACATCAAGAAGATCCACAATCCGATCACTTGCAAAAGAGCTATACCCACAAGTGAAACCTTGCCTGTCTTGATTAATTTCAAAACACAATGATCTATTTAATCTGACGCAAATTCCGCCTTTTCGGCTCTCATTAATTCTCCCTGATTCCTGTTTTTTCGAAATTCCGTAGTATTTATTGGAATTGAATCAGAAATTGTTGGCAGATTCGAAAAGCAAACAGAAAGGGTTCAGAATATTTAACACACGAAAGCTGGCTAAGTTTCACCGAACTTAGCCGGAGTGGTGCGTGTCCTGGCAAAATTGTCCCCTCTCGCAATTGGAGGAGCAACCAGACTCCGGGTTACAGAACACAAGGAAGCAGTCTCATGTCCTATATTATGGTTGATGTCGAAGCAGATGGCCCGATTCCGGCTGATTACTCCATGGTCAGTTTTGGAGCTGTCGTCGTCGAAAAAGGGCTGAAACGGACTTTTTACGGTCAACTTCGCCCCATCTCGGAGTCATGGATTCCGGAAGCGCTTGCAGTGAGTGGATTTACCCGGGAAGAGACTCTGGAATTCAACGACCCTGCCCAAGTCATGTCCAATTTCAAAGACTGGATAAACGAAAACACCAAAGGACGTCCAATCTTTATTGCGGATAACAACGGCTTCGATTGGCAGTTTATCAACTGGTACTTTCACCATTTTCTGGGCGAAAACCCCTTCGGCTTCAGTTCCATGAACCTGGGAACGCTCTACAAGGGGGTGATTCGAGACATGTTCCACAACTTTAAGCATCTGCGGGAGACCAAACACACCCACCATCCTGTCGATGATGCCATCGGAAATGCCGAAGCATTGCTCAAGATCATCGAGCGATATGAACTGAAGATCAGACTATAATCCCACAAAAACTATTCATACGAACACACACTAAGTGCACTATTCTTCACCTGGGTTTGCCAGGAAGATCAGTTCCGGCCACTTTTAGAGGTGCCATACAATCAGTATAAATCAACCAGTTTACCTCCGATCCCCGCTTCAGAATTCCGATCTGGAGGTCCAACTGGCTTCAGCACGTAATTTGTTCGTTATGACCACGGGAATCTCTCTTTTCTCCGCCCTGCTGCGGGACTGTCATCAGATTCCAGAGACCCCCTTGCCGATCAGAATGAGGTAGGTAAGTCCCCGTCCCAAGGTCACTTGAATCGGAACCAGCCACAGGCTGAACAGCCGGTCCGGGAGTGAAAGCCGATGTCTTCAAGATCTCACCTCCAACAACCTCTCGCAATCGTCGGGATGGCGTGTCGGTTACCGGGGGCGGATAATCTGGAAGAGTACTGGAGCCTCCTGAAAGAAGGACGGAGCGGTCTCGGCCAATTTCCTGCCAGCCGGGTCAATGCCGAGCTCTACTACGACCCGGAGCCAGGTAAGTTCTGCAAGACCTACACCTGCGCGGGGGGAGTGGTTCCCGTCAGACCGGTCGATCCAGACATCCTCCCCATTGAAGAATCGGTTCTCAAGCAATACGACCCGGCCCACCAAACGATTTGCGAAGTCGCCGCGTCCGCCTGTATCAACGCCGGTTACGATCCCCTGGAACTACCTCATCGGCGGACCGCCGTTTACATTGGCAATTCTTCGGCGGGCAGTGATCTCATCTATGAATTGATGATGACCGATTACGCTGCGGCAGCCGCCGGCTTTCTGGAAAACGTACCTGATTTCAATGTACTCCCGCTGGAACATCAGGCTTACATCCAGGAAAAACTGATTGAATCAATCCGCAACGATCATACGCGCCGGACAGATACTCCTGTTCGAGATACGACTGCCGGTGTGGCTGCCACGATGATCGCCAACCTGTTTAATCTGACTGGACCTACGGCTGTCTGTGACGCTGCCTGTGCCTCGGCCACGATCTGTCTAGAACTGGCCGCACAAGCTTTGTTCCACAACCGGGCTGAAATGGCTATTGTCGGTGGCTCCTCTTTCCGCAAATGGTACGAGATGGTCGTCATCGCTCAGGCGTCGACATTAAGTTCAAAAGGGATTTCCCGCCCCTTTGATGCCGAAGCCGATGGACTTGTTGCCGCTGATGCCTATGCCGCCGTGATCGTGAAAACCCTGGACCGGGCGATTGCGGAAGGAGACGACATCAAAGCCGTCATCCGGAATACAGCCCTTTCCTCTGATGGCCGCGGGAAAAGTTTCTGGGCTCCCCGTAAAGAGGGACAAGTTCTTGCACTCCAGCGTGGTTATCTTTCAGGCATCGACCCCAATCGATTGCAGTATCTGGAAACCCATGCGACATCCACTCAAATCGGCGACGAAACCGAAGTCCAAAGCTTGACTGAATCGATCGGTGACCGGATTCATCACCCCCTCCCCATCGCCAGTGTGAAAGCGAACATTGGCCATAGCCTGGAGACAGCGGGGCTTTCGAGCTTGATTAAAATGATCCTGGCGATTCAAAACAAAACGTTGCCTCCTGCGATCAACTGCCAAACAGTTTCCCCCAAAACAGACTGGGACTCGATTCCATTCGTCGTACAACAACAGGCTGAACCCTGGTCAGAACAACCGGATGGTTCCCCGCGTATGGCGGGAGTGGACGCTTTTGGAATCGGTGGGGTCAACACACATGTCGTGGTCGAAGAATACTGCCCGGAAAAAAGTTACGAATGGGACCGCGAATCGATAGAGACTACTGAAAAAGAACCGATCGCGATAGTCGGGCGGGGAGCGATCTTCGCTGGTGGACATACCGTCGACGGTTTTGCAGAAGTGATCAAATCACACCTCTCCCAAATCAGCCCCATTCCCGATGAGCGAAAACTGCGAGGTCAAGCGGCCAAATACCAGGAAGCAGGTTACCTGGCTGACTACGACTTTGACTGGAAACGGCACAAAGTCCCCCCAAAAATTCTTCAGCAGGCCAATCCGCTACAATTCGCTTTGCTTGATGCCGCCGAACAAGCCTTAATCGAAGCGGGTTATGAAGAAGAAGGTTTCGACAAACAAGAAGTCATCACCATCGTCGGATCGATCTTTAATAACGACTACGACCTCGATGTTTACTGGGGTCTTTTCTATCCCGAGCTTTGTCAGAAACTGAAACCAACACTCCTTGAGCTGGGAATGGATGATGCACAAATCACTCAGTTCATGGAGAACTTCAAACAACAGATCATTAAACTGAAGCCAGAAATGCTGGACGATACGGGGAGTGCCTCAGCAAGCACGCTCTCCACTCGCATCGCCAAAAACTTCGACCTGATGGGCGGCGCATTCAGCATGGACGCCGGCGAGGCTTCCTCCCAGGCAGCGATTCTTGCCGCGATTGATCTTCTGCGTTCAGGGAAATGTGAACGAGTCGTCTGTGGTGGTGCGCAACGGTGGATCGAGACCTCCCAGAATGTCGATGCCACTCAAATTCCTCCCGGGGAAGGCGCCGGTGTACTCGTACTCCAACGGCTTTCCGATGCGAAAGCCCAAAACCGAACGATCTTCGGGTTGATTAACGACGTCTTGGTTGATCGTGAATCGGACTCCCCGGCTACGGACTCAACTACTGAGAATGAACTCGCTCAGCTAATCGGCAATACACTCGGCGCCTCTGGAATGGCGACTCTGCTCTACTCGACTTTACAAGCTGGAGAGAAACGCGAAATCACAACGTCCAACCGACGGGGATATTATGACTCTCCCGGTGCACGTTGGACAATCGAGTATGAGTCACTTGCACAAACGGAGCCGACTGGCAAACCTGACTCAATACCAGCGGAGACGAAGATCACACCCACAAAACAAACGGCTTCTTTCAATGGGCATCCGCCCGAGTTTCAAACACTCGCCCAATTCTTCATGATTCAGACCGGCTGCCCATTACAGGTCGTCCAACCGGGGGCGTTTCTGGAAGGGGACCTGCGCCTAACCGCAAGCGCGAAGCGAAGCGTGCTCCACGAATTATTTTCACGGCTCGACCATCATCTGAAACCCGCACTTTTACACACCTGTGCGCAGAAATTAGATACCGTCGAGGACGTCTGGCAATACCTGGAAGAACTCGAAGAACATCCGTATGAAAAACTGTTACCCGGATTAACATCGGTTCTCGCAACAGAAAAAAACGTTCCCGCCGAAGCTGTCGTTTCGGAAACTCACACGCACTTTGGCGACGTCGTTATCCGTGAAGAAGAAAACGTTGCTCAAGAAAGTGCCAAAACAGAGACCGTATATCGACATTTACAACGCATGCGACCGGTGCCACTCTCTTCGGAGGAGGCAGCCCCTCTTCAGTTGCCCGGCGCCACATTTGTCATTGGAGCAGGCAAGACAACCGACTTGCTCGTAGAAAAGTTGGCCGCAGCGGGAAATCTGATTTATCGACTTGAAAGTCAACAGTCGGCTGATAGTTGGTGGGCTCTCTGCCAGCAGATTGAAGCTCAAAATCCCGTGATGAATTTAATCCTCTCCGAAGGAGTGGGAACCTCCACCTTGCCCGAGAATTGGGCGGGTGAAATCCTGAGCGGTTCTGAGCTTATTAATTTCGCAACGCAATGGTTAAACCACCGTCACACGCAAGGTAATCTGTCTGAAGCCAGCCTCATTCTGCTTGTGAATACGGGCGCCGATTTTGGTTCGACAGGACATTACCACTCAGTCGCATCAATCCTGCTCAGCAGTTTCGCAGAAACATTGCAGTCGCATGCCGAGGCGGGTTTTCGATTGAAGATGATCGATTTATTCGAGCGTGAACCGGCTCCGATGGTCGTTAAGGAATTGACTGAAGAACTCGCCAGCCAGGATAGAGAAACACACCTCTCCTTTTTACGCGGCTCCAGATCCGTACGCACTTCGACGGTACAAATCCCCCCAGCGAGCTCAGAAAATATTCAAGTCTGGTTTCCACATGGGTCGTTTAATGAGACTTTGCTGAAGTTCCTACCACTGGCATTGAATGCCGGTCCGGATACGGAACCGGAAGGACTTTGGCTGGGCCTGGAACAGGTTCACGATTACGACGAGCTAGCGACCATTGTGAACGAGATGCAGACTATTCTGACGGAGAACCCAACTCTACGTAGGGTCGTGATACTGCTTCCCGTCGAAGGGAGTAACTTTATCCAGCAATTGGCGGCTCACACGTTGTATGCCCAATGCCAGTTATTCGCTTCCTCAGCCCCACACCTGACAGTCACACTTCTGCATTTTGAAATGGATATACCGAACCTGAATGAAGTGCTCGCCACTGAAGGGAATGTCCCTCGTTCGGAAATCATTCGGCTGAGCAGCGTTATAACAGACACCATCTCTGGCCAACTACGAGACGCTCAACTATGCCATGAATATCAGGTGCTGGAAACACTCACGCGATCGGGAAAAACATCCGGCATTTGCTCGATCCTCTATGACCCCCGTGTGGATCCCTTCCTGACAGGGCATCTCCACGAAGGAATTCCCCTCTTGCCCGCAGTTATGGGAATAGAGACATGTTCCCAGGCGGCCTCCGCAGTTGCCGGCGGGGAACCTGTCGTTGGCATCCGAAATCTCGAACTCGTAAACGGGTTTCGTATGGCCCTTGCCAAACCTCACCATGCGGTTGTGGAAGTCTCTCCCACAAATCAAAGTGGAGTCTTTCACTGTGAGCTAAAAGGAGAATTCTACGACAAGTCTGGCCAATTGAAAGATCCACAACGGCTGTATCATCGGCTGCAGATTCTGACGGGAGAAATGAACCGCGCCGTCTTTCCTCCTTTCGAGGGGAACGTTCCCCAGGATGAATGGATGGCGGTGCAATACAGTGTAAACTGGCAAGAACCGATCCTCGGACATAGCGGCCCCGTCTGGTATGGCCCTGAATTACGCACCTTAAAATCCGTTCGCTATATTGAGAACGCAAACGAAGTATGGGGCTGCTTTACGGCTCCCGATTCCGCCGAGCTGGGAGGACAGCGGTATGGCAGTCGCTGGCAGACGCCCGCCGCCGTGTTGGATGGTTCACTCTATCTGTTTGAATTTCTGCTCAGCCGACTAACGGGAACCGTCCAACTACCGCATTTCATGGGACAACTCGATTTCGGTCGTCTGCCCCAACCTGGCGAACAGCTCATTGTCCATGGACGATACCTGGGACGAGATGAACGTCACCTCCTGACCGAGTTTGATGTCTGGGGTGCCGACGGAGCGACAATCTATGCTTGCCGTGACTGCAGGATGGTTGACCTGAATATCACCGTTGGAGGGAATGCAAAGTAGTCTCACGACTTGGTTACTCCTTTGCTTTTGAACTATCCCCGATTTAGACGAGAAACAGCTACGAGAATTCTATTATCAGAAGACTCGCATCAAAAGATCCGCTATGCTTGCAGGATGGTTGATAACCATTCCGAAAATGCATTGGAACTGGCCTGGTGGCACAAGGCCTCCGGCTCTCTGTCCAGCCTCGCACGCATAAGGTTAATTCATGGAGAACGTCTATCTCATCTATCTGATCAGCGAATGGGTACTGCGAATCATGATGGTTCCCGTCGTGACCTATCGTCGCAAGCCAAATAGTGCGATGGCTTGGCTGCTGATCATCTTTTTTGAGCCCTGGATCGGCTTTATTATCTATATGCTCATCGGTGAGAACCGCCTCCCTCAGCGACGAATTCGACAACATGACCGCTTACTCGCCCGGCTGGAAAAATTAAGTAAACGATTTCAGGAACATCCGCAGGTGATGAAACCTGAATACGATGCCAAACTACAATCCGCTATCGATCTGGCGGAACGGCTAGGTTACATGCCGATTGTCGGTGATAACGCCGTCACGTTGCTCGACAACACCGATGCGACGATTGATCAACTGATTGCCGATATCGATCAGGCTCAAAATCATGTGCATATGCTGTTTTATATCTTTCGGGATGACAAAACAGGAAACAGAATCGTGGACGCCCTGTCTCGTGCCGTAGATCGAGGAGTTAAATGCCGTTTACTGGTTGATGCCGTCGGGTCCTCTGAATTCCTCAAACATAGCCGGGCAGAGTTGATCCAAAAAGGAATCGAAGTTCACGCGGCACTCCCAGTCCAATTCTTTCGACGTAAAGCTGCCCGGATAGATTTAAGAAACCACCGCAAAATTGCGATTATCGACGGGATAACATCCTATACAGGCTCTCAAAACATCGTCGATGCAGATTACGGTCGCAAGAAATTGGCGTGGCATGACCTCATGATTCGCATGGAAGGTCCAGTTACCGTCGAGCTTCAAGCGGTCTTTCTGACTGACTGGTATTTTGAAACCAGCGAAATTCTGGAGGGCACCGAAATTTTCCCTGATCCGGTATCAGCGGGAGATATTCCGAGCCAGACATTGCCCAGTGGGCCAAACTACCCAACTGAAAACCACCAGCGCATGGTTCTGGCAATGCTCCACGCGGCACAAAAACAGGTTACGATTACGACCCCCTACTTCATTCCTGATGAAGCCCTCCTACAAGCCATTCAGGTGGCCGTGTTAAGAGGAGTTGATGTCACCTTGATCTTACCCGAAGAAAGTGACCAAGTGATTGTTGGAGCCGCAGCACGGGGATATTACGGGGTGTTACTGGAAATGGGCGCCCGTATCTTTTTGTATCAACCCGGATTGTTGCATGCCAAAACAATCACC
Organism: Planctomycetaceae bacterium; assembly: GCA_020426395.1. Lineage (GTDB taxonomy): Bacteria > Planctomycetota > Planctomycetia > Planctomycetales > Planctomycetaceae > Polystyrenella. The sequence continues at coordinate 5,362 of JAGQQC010000050.1, read as the reverse complement.
ATCGATTCCAGCATCAGTATGATTGGCTCCAGTAACTTTGACATCCGCTCGTTCGCACTCAACTTTGAGCTCACGATGATGTTATATGGAGAACCCTTCACTGGAAAACTAAGAATGTTGCAGGAAAAATATCTGGGTTCCTCACGAGAACTTCTGCTCGACGAATGGAATCAACGCCCTTATTTCAGGCGTTTGTTCCAGAACGTGATGCGATTATTCAGCCCCTTATTATAGATAGGCTCCATCCGTCTAAAGCGAGTTCAGGCAGCCGTTTTTTTCATCAATGCCCAATTGCCTCTCCTGAGCTGATCTGTCATGATGTAGGTCGAGATGATGACCTGTTTCAACTTACAGGAGAAAACTCAACGAACCGATTAAAGGTGAATTAACGCGATGATCAAATTAACTGTCGATAGCGGACCGGACGAAGGTCGCCAGTATAGGCTCGAAGCGGGCGAAGTTTACGACGTGGGACGAGGGTCAAATACGACGATTCGTATTCGCGATTCTTATATCTCTCGACTTCATGCGAGGATCAATGTCGAGGATGATATCGCCATGATCCACGACTGGGGCAGTTCTAGTGGCCTGTTTGTCAATGACCTGCAGGTGGCTGAAGCAGTCCTGCAAAATGGGGACGTGATCCGGATGGGCAATACTGATCTATCGGTTGAAGAATAATCTGGGATAATCTTACTTTCCCCAATTTCATTCCTGAAATTTCAGCGCCGCTTCGACAGCCAGTTCATCGCAACGCTCATTTTCAGGATGCCCGGCGTGCCCCTTGACGAGCGTAAACCGGACCTCGTGCCGAGCCAGGAGTTCGTCCAGCGTTCTCCAAAGCTCTTCATTTTTGATCGGCTTCCACTGTTTTCCTTCGCGCCGTCTCCAACCATTCTTCTTCCAATTGGGTAACCACTCTCGTGACCCCTTGGCGACATACGTACTGTCCGTGATCACTTCTACCTGAGTAGGTCGCGTCAATGCCATTAGCCCTTGGATGACCGCTTGCAGCTCCATCTGGTTATTCGTCGTTAACGGTTCCCCTCCAGCCGCTTCTTTCTCTTTGCCGGATTGGGGATGACGCAACAGGTAAGCCCAGCCACCTGGCCCTGGATTACCTCGACAGGCACCGTCTGTGAACAACTGAACGAAGGAAGGTACCTCGGAGCGTTCTTGTTCAGACATGGATGGCTAGCTTACAACAAATAGGGAGCGGGCAAGAACTATTTCAGATCCCCAACCTTTGCCGGATGGCACATGGGGGACGTAAGAAATCTGTGGAACGGAGAGAATGACCCGTTAACGTTCTCGATAGGTAATACGGCCCCGATTCATGTCGTACGGGGAAACTTCTACAGTCACTTTGTCCCCGGGAACAATACGGATAAAGTGTTTTCTCATTTTTCCAGCAACATGGGCCAGCACCATGTGACCATTCTCCAGTTCCACTCGAAACTGGGTATTGGCCAAGGCCTCAACAACGGTCCCATCAACTTCAATGGCCTCTTCTTTGGCCATAAACCACTCCTCCTCAATCACTTAGCTAAATTTCAGAATAGACAAATCATCCCCGGTCTCTGAACCGGGGGGAGACTTCGATATTCCGGTAATTGTAACAACTTTTGCTGCAAGGCCAACAGGGTCGGCCTGATGTTTTCAGTGAAGTTCCCTTCTAAATTGCTCCCAGGCCTCAATTTGTGATTTCTCTTATCTGAGGTGGTCGATGGAACACCTGAAAATTGCCCGTTCCGAGGAAGCGTTAAGATTTCGCTATTTTTTCTGATGAGAAGTATTTTTCCTGGATTTTTCAGTTTCTCCACGAGAGTCAGAATGCCGTTTGACAGTCTCGTATTTCGGATTTAAGTTTGAGTGGAGCATATTCTTTTCCTTTCTTGCGACACTTCTTACAGGCAATCCAGAATGGCAATCTCATGAGCTCGGTTAGACGATTTTTGATGGAAGAGGATGCGGCCACCGCGGTCGAGTACGCAGTTATGGTCGCCATGATTCTCTTGACCTGTATTGTCGCGATTGCCAGTTTCGGGAACCAAACCAACACGATGTATCAAAACATCGAAACGGAACTGAACGCTCACTGAGCCTGACTGACATCATTCTTCCAGCCAGGATAGATGCTCCGCCCCCCGTCCATTCAATTCACCGCTCTTCGCAACTCTGGTATGATTAATCTCACGAATAACATGTAATCGTGAAAAAGTAGCCGGTAGAGCATCATGAGTGGACAAACTGCTTTTATTTCTCTGGGAGGAAATCTGGGCGATCCTGCTGAAACGATTCGGCACAGCCTGCTAATACTCTCCGACTTGTCCAACCTGGAGGTACAACAAGTATCCTCCTTTTACTTGACGAAACCCGTTGGCTCTGTTGCGGGGGACTCATTCGTCAATGCGGCTGCCAAGATCGAAACTTCGCTTTCCCCTGAAGATTTGCTTGAAAATCTGTTGGAGATTGAACGAAAACTGGGCCGAGTCCGCTCTCAACATTGGGGGCCTCGCACACTCGATCTCGACCTGCTTTTTTATGATGACCAAATCATTCATCAACCGAACTTATTAGTCCCCCATCCGGCCATGTGGTATCGCCGTTTTGTACTGGTTCCTCTGGCCGAGATTGCTCCAGAGTGGCTGCATCCTGGAAAGCTGGTTTCCGTGCAGGAACTTTTACGAATGACAGAAGTCATTCCTTATACCGTGCATTTGATAGGCTCCGAAGCAGACTTCACTCTCTTCCTGGCAGCCGCACGAGAATTTCCCCAAGTCGAATTGAAACGGATTGACTACAAAGCCGATCTGGCGGGTCCCCATTCCATGGCCTTGTTCATTCAGCCAACAGCGACGATTTCCTGGGAAGACTGCCCACTCCTCACTTCTCTCAATCTCCAGGAAACCCCCAAAGATCGGTTACAGCAAACAATCACAGACCTGTTTACAGCGGCTCTGGGAGAAGTGATACAGTATGAAGCTGATGAAGCTTGACCAGCTCTAAAGGCTGCCGCTACGTAGCACACCGTAGATCAGCCATAATCCCAACAGACTGGAAATGACGAAGACGACTGTTGCACTGGCCACGGCGAAATCCCCACTATTCCGGATCAATAATGCGGAGGCCAGAATCAGAGATGACAAAACCATCCCGATCGCTAGACGGTTACTCGAACGATCCAATTCCTGTATCAACCGGTCCGCCTCTTTGTGCTCCAGTTTGACCCGAAACTCATCATCACTCATTTTTTTGAGGATGCTCGTCACATGATAGGGGGTCTGATGGGCCATCGTCAGCAAGCGACGAGATTCGGTCATCAGTAGCCGCCCCATACGAACGGGGTTGTAGCGCTCCCGCACGATATTGGTCACAAACGGTGCCAGGGCCGACGCCATATTGAATTCCGGATTCAGCCAGCGTCCCATTCCTTCCAGGGTGACAAAGGCTCGAATCAACAACATCAGGTTGCTGGGACAGGTGAGATGATGGGTAGACATCAACATCACAAAATCATTCAGCATCGGCCCGACATTCAACTTCTCTAGCGGGACTCCATAATAAGCATCGATAAAATCTCGCACATCGATCTTTAGTAACGTCTGATCGATCTCTCCCTGGCATTCCCCAATCTGCTCCAACAGCACCACTACCGTTGAGTGATCCCGTTTAGAAACGGCGTAAAACAGGTCCGCCAACTGGTCACGGAGTTCCTCTTCAAGATACCCAACCATGCCATAATCGAGCAGGCAGATGGTTCCATCTTTAAGAATACGAACGTTCCCGGGGTGCGGGTCGCCATGAAAAATCCCCAGTTCAAAGGCCATCTTCATATAGATATGTGCCCCGTTGTTCGCAACTTGTTCGTTGGTCACGGCGCCGGGTAGATCTACATGCGCTTCAGGTTGTTCATTGCGGAAAATAAATTCCCGCAACGTTTCCCCTTTGATGTATTCCATCGTCAGCAGCGATTCCGTTGAAAGTTCCGTGTACACCTCCGGTACATAGAGGGAAGCATCGTTTCGGAACAAACGGGCGAATTCCAGCATCGTTTTAGCTTCTCGCTGGAAATTCATTTCGCGACGAATCGTACGGGCAAAGTGTGTTACCAAACCACACGGATCGAACATCTTCGCCTCGGGAATATGCCGTTCAATCAATATCGCGAGTTGGCCCATCAAAGCGAGGTCACTTTCGACCTCCTGGACGACCTCTGGACGACGAATTTTAACAGCGACTTCCTTACCCGTCTTTGTGCGAGCTAGGTAAACCTGTCCTAAAGAACCTGCCGCCAATGGTTGATCAGGAAAATGTTCGAACAGTTCAGTAACCGGAGCATGCAGTTGCTGTTCGACCATTTTCCGAGCCTGTTCCGTCGGAAACTGTGGTAACGATTCCTGCAGCTTGGTCAGTTCTTCGATGATGTCCGGAGGAACCAGGTCAGGCCGGGTACTGACGACCTGTCCGAATTTCACAAACGTGGGGCCCAACTCCTCCAGCACCAACCTGATCCGCTCTGCACGAGTCAACGCGGGCGGAATTTCGGCTTTTTGTTTTTTCCAACTGAAGAATTTCCGTCCCAGACGAAGGAAACGTCCGAGCCCCACCTGCTCGACAAGGTCGCCGAAACCGTACTTCAACAGGACCGACACAATCTGACGGCTGCGATTCAGGTTTCTCAAGAATAAGATGGGGTGCGTTTCCAAGCGTTCGCTCCGAGTTCCCTTAAGGATGTCTCCTATCGATTCAATTCAGCCTGCAGATAGATAACAGCAGGGCAGTGAAGGATCCACTGTTCATCCTAACCGGTTTCCGGACTTAACACAGCCTGCGTTTCAAAAGAGGAAGTCGAAACCTGGCGATTCACTCACTTCCTCGGGTGACATTGAATCCCACCATCCCCTCCGTAGACCGGTTTACAAGATGGGTTTGCCAGTTAAGAGATTCACATCACTGAGAAGTAATTCCAGACGGCAAAGTCAAACCCTTTATTGGTTAACTTTTTCGGCTGTTTATGATAAACGCAGTGGTTTTTGACCTGTAGCAACAAGTCACGCGGCTGGCAGGCACGGAAGGGGCGGTCAACGGCCTTGTAATGCGTTTCGATCAAATAATCGACCGCTTTTTTCGCTTCAGAATCGTAAGCGAATCCCATCATGGGGGCCATCAATTCCATCAGTGCCCGGAACTGCTCTTCCGTCGGATCAGGAGCTTCAATTTTGTACGGAATACGACGGAGAAACGCCCCATCGACCAAATCCTTCGGTTCCAGGTTGGTCGAGAAGATGATCAACTGATCGAAGGGGACCTGAATCTTTTTACCACTGGGCAAGTTCAAAAAGTCGTATCGTTTTTCCAA
>JAGQQC010000509.1 GCA_020426395.1 Planctomycetaceae bacterium | reverse complement strand
TAATGCAGAAATCGAAAATGGTGGAATCGAAGCATGGTGGAATTCTTATTGCGAGTGCAGAGTAAAAAACCAGAGACGTAAATTAAGGGAATTACTGCAAAGGTTGATTGGCATCAATCGGAATTTGACCGTCTAAATAACGCCAATTCTTCAGGAAACTGATTAAATCAGCCATCTGATCAACATTGATGTTTTGCTCCAGGCCAGTTGGCATTAAGGAAACTCCATCTGCCTTGATCAATTCAATATCCTCCCGGAGCAATGAAACTTCTTTTCCTTCGGGCTGCTTTAGCACAATCGAAGTGGAGGTTTCACTGGAAATGATACCAGTATGAATCTGCCCTTCTGTGGTCAGGATTGTGTAACTGAAATAGTTGTTATCCACTGCCCGGTTCGGATCGAGGATATCAGTCAGATATTGAATTGGCTTGCGTACGCGAGAATCGGAAATATCAGGGGCAACATCAACTCCCACATCCCCGACCCGGTGACATGACGAACAAACCTGGGCAAAAATCTTTTTACCACGACGAGCGTCCGCACTTTTGGCGAGCGCGGCCTGATATTGCTGGATCACTTTGGAACGGTCTTCGGAGACATTCGATTTTAATAGCTCATTCGCACGAGATTTAATTGCAGCGTCGGGATGCGCCATTAATGATTTTCGCTGGTTTTGATCAAGTTCAACCGCACGAATCCGTTTCTGTTCAATTTCATCAAGTAAAGCCTGGATACGCTCAGGATCGCGTAGCAGATAAGCGAGAATTGCTCGACGAATTTGAGGTGAGGCCAACTCATAACTTTCCAACAAAGAGTCGACTCCCTCTGTTCCCGCATGAGCCCCGAGTACATCCAACACTTGTTGTTGGAGAGCCTGTTCCTGGGTCGATTCGTAGACTTCAAGGAGAACTGGCGTTGTTTTTTCCGTGGGAGTATAAGCCAGGAAGGGTAACGCAGAGCGGGACAGCGGTGTTGTTCCTAAATCATTCTGAACAACATTGACCAGTTCCTCCCAGAGGAGTTCTAGTTTCGTAGCGATTTCGCCAGGCAGCGAGTTGGACAGGTTCGAGATTGCTTTGCGCTCACCTCGTGTCTGATAACCGACGGTGAATGAACGAAGACTATCCAGAGCGACGAGTTTGCAACGCACTTCCGGTCGCTGATATAGCTCAATCAAGAGTTCGATCACCTGATTCACTTCGCGAGGATCTTTGTTCGCTCCCACGATCAGGGCTAGTTCGGCAAAGAATTGTTGCTTGTAAGGTGATTCAAGTTGACTGGAATTGGAAACCTGTTGCAATAACCCGATGAGGATTTCCCCCTCCAGGTTGGTCGCTGAACTCAGGATCGCTGCCCGAGTCCATTGGTCGAGGAATCCGGTTTCTACAATTCTGGTCAGTAATTCCTGTCGGAATCGGGTTTCCTCCGCGGCCCCTGCTGAAAGTGCGTATTGGAAAAGGGTTCGGTCATCCCCTTGGGATACGGTATCAAGCATCGCCTGCCGCAACGATTTCGACTGCGCGAGAAAAGGCTCGGCCAGCATGGCAGCATGCTCTCGCAATCGCGGATCTCCAGCGGCAAACGCAAGCGAAAGATCGGCCTCGCTTAAGCGTTTCAATCCGGCAAGTGTATGCAAGATTTGCACACGTCCTTCAGAACCAGTTGCCGTTTTAAGAAGTTCCCGTAATTTTGCATCGATTCCCGCAGGCTGTTCCTCGTAAATCAATCTTGCTGCGACACGGCGCTGCCAGCTATTACGAGAGACCAAGGCCGCGAGAAGCTGTTCATCAGATTTTCGGTCGATAGTAAGTGGAAGTTCTCCAGTCTCGGCTTCCTTGGGAACAATTCGATAAATGCGACCTCGATCATCTCCATAACGTTCATCGGGCCGATTCTTTAACTCGTCTGGAACCCATTGCGGATGTTCAATCACAGCACGATACATGTCGCAAATATAGAGTGCCCCATCGGGACCAGACTGGATATTGACTGGCCGGAACCAGTCATCCTGGCTGGCCAGAAATTCTTTCTGTTCCTGTCCATAGTGAGAACTGTATGTTGCCCCAACAGGGCTTAACACATCTCGGTGAACCAGGTTGCCAGTCGGCTCACAGGTAAAACTGTTTCCGAAGAATTCCACGGGTAGCCCTGTTCCCTCATACCGATGAACGCCACAAGCAGCGGTAAACTGACCAGCATGCAGGTTGGAGGTCGTCCAGGCCTGGGTGATGGGATACACCCGCGAATCGGCCCCCGCAGGAGAGACATCATTGATGGTCGTGGGAACAATTAACTGTGGATTCCGTTTTAGGTAACGATCTTCCAGCAGAACCTGCATACATGGATTCCGGTTACTACAGATATAACGCGAACCATTGGAATCGATCGTCAAACCGAACTGACCGTTTCCCGCGATCGATTCGTATTCCCCCGTCCGCGGGTCAAACCGGAAATCTTTTCCACGTAAAGAAAGCGGAACGGACTTTGCCTGACTGGCCCAGGCAGGATTGACATTCCTGACCTCGCCCCCCCGCAGACCGTTGGCAATGTAAACCCAGTTATCCAGTCCAAACGTGGGATGGTTTGCCCGTAGTTGTGTGTTTTCTTCGGCGAACCCCACAAACCAGGTTTCTTTAGAATCGGCCTGACCATCCTGGTCTGTATCCTTCAAATAAGCCACTTCCCCCGAAAGGGTGACAATGGCTCCCTCTTTCCAGGGAAGCACTCCTGTGACAAACAGAAGCTGATCAGCAAAGATCGTAGCCGTCTCATAATAGCCATCGCGATCTGTATCTTTTAAGCACTTAATCCGTGATTTTGGTTGCTCCCCTTCATTTTTTGGCCCGAGGGGGTAATCAATCATCTCGACCACCCACATCGTCCCTTGTTCATCAAATCGAACGGCAACGGGGTCAATGACCTCGGGTTCTGCCGCGGCCAGTTCGATCTTTAACGAAGGATGTAATTCAAAATGCCCCAAAGCCTCTTCCGAATCAAAAGATCCGGTCGTTGTAGAAACGGGAACGGAATTCGAATTGACTTCTTCAGCCTCTGTTCGATTTAATCAAAAAAAAAAAAAAA
>JAGQQC010000508.1 GCA_020426395.1 Planctomycetaceae bacterium | reverse complement strand
TGGAGACAATCTTGATGGTGTCCGCCATGACGATATTACGATGCTCTTCAGTATTAAACCCACCGACGTTTGTTCCGTCGGCAGCCATGCGCAAGAAACCCGTTGCTGCCAGAAACGACTGTTGATCGCTGGTCAGGTTTTCGTAGGGGTAAGGTACAAATTCATCACCGGCCAATTGTTCAATGATCAATTGATCAAACGGTTTGTTCTCATTGAACGACTTGATGATGTAATCACGGTACTTGTAGGCATAGCGACGAATGCTATCTTGCTCGGTCATTCCATCCGAATCCGCGTATCCTGCGACGTCCAACCAATGCCGTCCCCAGCGTTCCCCATAATGGGGAGAGGCGAGGTAACGGTCTACCATTTTTTCGTAAGCGTTTGGCGAGTCATCATTGAGGAACTGTTCCAGTTCTGCTTCGGTCGGTTGCATGCCCGTCAGATCGAGGGCGACCCGGCGGATTAACGTCTCCGGACTGGCGGTCTCCGAAAAGGTGAGACCTTTGGGAGACATTCTGGCCAGCAAGAGTGCGTCGATGTCGGTTTGAACTTGTTCGGGGGCTGAGAGTTCTTCTGCAGAGGGAATGGTAGGACGTTGAATCGGTTTGAACGCCCAATGTTCCCGATCTTCAGGAGCGATTCCGACTCCCTCTGGAATTTCTTCTGGTTCGGGACGAGCGGTTTTCGCTCCACTGGCGATCCATTTCCGAAGTGTCGCAATCTCTTCCGCACTGACGTGGGAATCTCCCGGGGGCATTTCACCAGCTTCAACGCGCAATAAGAGGTTACTGCTATCGGGCTCGCCCGGTTCGATTGCGGGGCCGGAGTCTCCCCCTTTCATTGCGAAACGGGTTAACCGGAGGTCGAGGCCCCCCTTCATGTCTGAACTCGAAGCACCGTGGCAATCAAAACAATGCGCACGGAAAATGGGGCGGATATCCCGCTCAAAGGTGAGTTCGTCATTATTCTCCGCAATGACAGGTGTAATATTCGTCGTAATTGGGAGTAACAACCCGAGGCCGAAAATTAGCCAGTAACCAGGACGAACAAATGACATGCAACGAAGCATGATGAGGACCTTCTGTGAGAGAAGTCGGCGGGAGGTAACAGTGGAGTGCAGGGGGCAGATTGTCTCAAGGGAGAGTTTCTGGGGTGGGGACGAACGAAGTTCGCATCAAAGGTTGGTGATCTGTTTATTCTGACAGAAAAAAAGAGGCCCCACAAGTATCTAAACGAGTGGGGCTCATGAAGGTTGAAAATTTTCAGCGGAAGGGACAATTCGTCTCGACAGGGAGAATTTGGTTGTTCTCCCTCGAATATCTCACGAAAGATTATTGAGGCGTTGTCTCCAGTTCTTTCGGTTCTTCCTGTGAAGTGGTTTCCGGAATTCTGGCGGCTGCGGAACCGGCATCGAGAAGATGGGTTTCCATGAAGTAACGGCTACCGGCGGCGATGACCAGTAAGACGTTCAACAAGACGGCAGCGATCACATATTCCAGTCCTCCCGCTCCAGTGGCGTAACTATGCAGCCCAACAGCCGTCGGTGCATTGGAGCCGGTAAGCCATCCATGAATTTGCGGCAGTACAAAGTTCACGCCATACCAGGACATCAGAATGGCATTGAAACAGAGTACGCTACCGATGTTGGTTCCCAATGTGCCCACCCAGCCTGCAAACCGACCATGCAGCACAACGAGATAAACGAGGAGTGAGATGAGTGCCCAGACTTCTTTGGGATCCCAGTCCCAGAAGCGGCCCCAAGAGACGTCGGCCCAGAGACCGCCGAGGATTGTTCCGGCGGCTAGTAACAAGACTGCGACTTGCATCGCTTTATAAGTATAGTTCGCTAACGTCGAAACTTCTTGAGGTGGACGCCGCCGTGAGGTTTCGAGGTGTCTGTCGCCTGAACCTATCCCGGTTACATTCTGTTTCAGTGAAGCTGCAACCACGGAAGGATTGAGGGCTTTCTTGGCTTGTTTCATACGGGAAGAGAAAGACTCTTTCGCTTCGTCGGCGGAGCTGACGGCATTTTTTCGATAACTACCGAACAGATAATACAGGAGCGCCAGGTTCCCGAGTCCCCAGGCTAGTGCCCCGGCTCCGTAACTGGAGACAATTGTGAGGACGTGGATCGTTAGCCAATAGTTATTCCGCAAAACAGCAGCGATCGAACCAATTCGCGGATTCAGGATGTCCGGGCTGCGGACACCGACGAAGTAAGCGAGCATCATGCCGAGGCAAGCAACTGGTAAGGCTCCCAGCAGGAAGAAACGTCGATCGAAGGCCTGTTTCCAGGTTTGGTCATTCCACTGTTTGAACGAAGTGGGAATTGTATACAGACCACTTACTAACGTCAGGATTGCTCGTGGAAGATACCATGCTGAGAGCACCACTGTCGTCATGCCGGTTAACCAGACTCCGAGTGCGCCAAAGGAAAAGACGGTTCCGAAGAAAGGAGGATACAGATCAATGATTCGGAACGTTGTATTGCTTCTCGTCAAAAACCAGACGATCCCCACAAAAGCAACTAACTGGACTGCCAGGAAAGCGAAACGGGCTGCGATCATGCCGCTCGAGACATTTTCTCCGAGGGGTGGTTTCCCTTGAATCAGATTTTTCAGAGAGATGGGGAAGCGAGTTGCGTCCCAACTTTTCTTCAAACCGGGCCAGAGGAAGGGGAGCAGGCAGAACCACAACCCCAAAACAGCAACGACATAGGCGACCCAGACGACGGTTTCGTACATATTCGTAACTGGTGCGCGGTTACTGATGATGATCCGCAGGAAGAATCCCCAGGAGGAATAAGCGATGGCTCCCAATGTGATTGCCAGGGCGAGCGTATAGACGAGTCGTTCCTTGCGAACCATCATCGAGAATACGGTGGCGAAAATCGCGACGAGGAAATAGATCCAGGCAGAGCGGAACGGTTGGGATTTGTTATAGGTCAATTCCCAATTCGTGGACCCTTCTGGTGGATAGGCCGAAGCAGCCAGGACACGTTCATCAATCTCCAGCGGTTCATAAATATCATAGACCAGTTTGTTGTAAGCTCCGAAATCAATCGAATTTGCTTCAGGAGGGGAG
>JAGQQC010000507.1 GCA_020426395.1 Planctomycetaceae bacterium | reverse complement strand
ACCCGCAGCCCAAGTGGCGGAATTGGCAGACGCGCTAGATTCAGGTTCTAGTGGGGGTTAACCCCGTGGAGGTTCGAGTCCTCTCTTGGGCACTATACTATCAAAGGACTTACGTCGATTCGACGTGAGTCCTTTTTTAATTGGAGCCTTAGGGCCGCGGACAAATCGCGGACACAATTACAATGAGATTGAGATGATATTGGGAAAAGCAGCCTGCGTACTCATCCAAAAACGTTTGTGATCGCGGACTGTTTGACATCAGGAAAGAGGTGACGGTAGCGTCTTCTCATCTCTTCAGTGGTGTGGCCCACGAATTCGTCGATAAGACGTTGATCGACAGATTGAGAGGCGAGGTTACTGATGAAAGAGTGGCGTAGACAGTGCCAGCCTCGAATGACATTCCACTTGCTGTCTTTGAGAACATTTTTGAAATGGTAGTGTGCAACATCCCGAGTAAGAGCATGGGGAATTGTCTTGCCTGAATTGTTTTTCCCTGTAATGGAAAAGGTGTATTTTCCGCCTGGATGAGTTTGTTGCCATTCTTGAAGAGTGGTTGAGAGTAGCGTGGACATGGGAACTCGGCGTGTTGATTCCTTGCCTCGCCGACGTTTCTTCTCGCGGATGATGAGTACGTCTGCTCGTATGTCGGTTAGTTGAGACCGCATCAGTTCGCTACGTCGTGCTCCGGTATGGGCTGCAGTGACGACCATGGGATAGAGAAACGTATGTTGGGCTTGTTCCCGTACGTACTGAATCAGTTCATCCAGTTCTTCCTTTCTCAAATACAGGCATTCCCAAAGCTCGGTCTGTTTTCCTGTGGATAATCCCTCTTGTTCGATTTGGAGGGTGATCTCATCGAATGTCTGAAATGGAGGATGTTCGGTTGTCTTGGGAAGCTGTACGTCACGAATACCGGGAAGGTCAGTGGCGACCTTGTTTCGCTTCTTGCCCCATTGCCAGACATGACGCAGTGTAACGAGTTCCTTTCTAATTGTATTTGCATTGATTTGTCCTTTATGACGTCCTTTTTCTTGACGCCGTTTTTTGGTGTAATCGTCCAGTCTGTTCAAATCAATCTCTTCAACAATAATGTCGTCTCCCAAAATGCGAAGTAAATTATTCCGATGCGTTTTCATGAGAGATATTGTGGCTTCCTCAAGAGAATTGTCTGGAAGCGAATCGAAAAAAGAATCGAACAGTTTCTGCAATGAAATTCTGGTTTCGACGGACTTGTCTGCAATCGAAATCTGAGGTTCTGTAAGTTTTCCGTCGGATAGTAGAAAAGTGGGAATATCGGCATCGGACGGCAAGATGATGCGACCGCTCTTGACGTCTCGAATGGTTTGTTCCAGGTTCGCCAGCAGTCGATTCGCCTCCTGCTCATCATCGGTATGCAGCGACCGCGTGTACTTCTTACCGCCGAATCGAAAAACAGCGTTGAAGTAGCCGGTGCGGTTTTCCAACGAAGCCATGAGAGATGCGATTACCTTGCAGGAATAATATGGGACTGTCTATGTCAACTCAATCGGAAGAGGGGAGTCAACTTCGGGGAACGAGGGGTCTCGGACCATGATTCAGAATACGTTGCACTTCTTCATGACTGATTCGCCATTCATGTTTTCGCCCATTGGATTCTTTTTCAGCCGTGATCCGTCCCAGCCGACACCATTCCCGAACAGTAAATTCGGCTCTTCCCGTCAGTTCTGAGAGTTCAGCCGTGCTGTACCACTCTTTCTGTTGTTTTTGTTGAATCAGATCAACCAGCAGTTGTTCAATTTTTTCGAGACGAGTCGTGATGTCAGTTGTGGTCATGTTTTATTCCTAAAATAGATGATTTGAGAAACAGGCAGTGGCTCAAAAAGTGAACCACTGCCGTATAACGAATCCATGTGTCCCTTATTCCAGACTGACTTCTGCTTCGTGTCGTTCGATGTATCCCTGGGCCAGTTGCATGACGCGGATGGCTTGGGGGAGTTCAGACAGATTGAACGAAGAGGTATATTTGAAGTCCTCACCGTCTTTGTATCGTTTCTGAACATTGACGCTACGAACGGTGCGTTGGCCGTCATCGGTCTCGATTTCGTGAGCGAAGATCGAGGCGGAGATGAAGCCGATGCGGAAGACTTTTTCGGGAGGGTTGCTCTGTTTCTTTTTGGCCATCGAAGGGACCTTTCTGTGAAATGAACAGATATGGATTGCGGATTGGATGAATCAATCCGCGAGATTCGCGTGCCTGTCTGCAACATGCAAACAGTAAAAAAACGATGCCACAATTTCGGAAACAGCGCAAGCAGATCACGGCCATTCCAGAGTGAAGTCGGGGTTATGAAAGTGGAGATTGCAATGCGGAAAGTTGATGAGCGGGGGAGGATTATCCGCTCATCGAGAGGGGATTCAGCGAGTGAATCGTTTCAGCCTGCCGAAATGCCGGGTCCATCTCAAAGGATGACGCTGGGCGAAGTGGTCTGGCTTCCTTCCGGTAAACGGAAGGTCGCTTCGAGACGACTGAGAGGGGAGTCGTCTCGAAGGAGTGTTTCTCGTTTCCGTCTTGCTTGTAAGAGCAAGACACCTCACCGAAGTCGTGTGTTCCATTACGCGGAAGCTTCAGTACGCTCCTTGCTTTTCTGTTCAATGAACTCCCAGGCTTTCAAGAGAGCCATTGAGGCAGTCAGCAGGTGTTCCGGAAAGAGAACGTGCGTTCGCTTGGTGCTCTTTCCGTCCCGGTAAGAACGGCTGAGATTGACCGTCCAGCTATCGCGTGGTTGGCCGTCCGCAGAAGAAATCTGTTTGGACCAGATGGCGGCACTAATGCTACCGAACTCCACACGATAAACAGGTGGTTGTGTTTCTGATACGGATGGTACAGTTTCAGAAACGGCCGGTGATGTGTTCCTTTTGGTATCCATACTGTCAGGGGGAAAATAAGAAGACAAAAACCGTCAATCTGACGGGATGGAAGACGAGCTTCAATCATATTGACCCAACCAACCCTCTCTGGTTGAGAGTGATTGAAACCAGTCGTTACATCTACAAGAAGATTTATGAGTGGAGGAGGTCCACTCATAAATGACGATTACAAACTGTAAT
>JAGQQC010000506.1 GCA_020426395.1 Planctomycetaceae bacterium | reverse complement strand
AGATGGGGAAGATCTTGAAACTCGCCCGCCAGTTTCAATAACGCAATATCTCGCTGGGGATCAAAATCAACAATCTGAGCGGTTGCCCTCTGCCCGTCTGCTAAAACCACACGTACCTGATCGGTATCCAGGACATGCGACCAGACGGTTACAAAATGTCCTTCTGGAGAAATCAGAAAACCAGTACCGTAACTCTCAAGGCTGCTGATTCCTCCCGCCCCGAAAATTTTGACCATACAAGGAAGCACCTTGTTCATGACCGGGGTGAGACGGTTGGCCGCTGTCGCAGGTTGCGGTGTAATACATAAATAGCAGAACAGCAAAAAGCCAAACCAGCGAACGAGCAAATAATTCCTCATCAGTTGCCTCCTTCTTCTGGATTTGAATTCGGTGTTCCATTCGCCGCGGGTTGTTTCACCTCAATTTCGGATGTACTCAACTTAACGAGCGAGCTTCCAGAGTAGGAAACATTGATGCTGGCCGGAAAGTAGGACCGCTCATACTGCTGAAAGTCACCGAACCTTAATTCACAAGCTTCGACGTCTTCCACAAGGCGGGAATCGACCCCTACGAGGCGTCCCGTGGATTTGTCGAACAACCAACGGGATTCTGTATTCTCCCAAATTGTGATTAACACATCGACCGGCGGACCAGTTCCGTCAAGCGGTTCACTTCCCCAGTAGTGATAATCGGTAAAACCTTGAGGTCCCTGGGTCAACCAGACTCGAAGTTGATGCATTGCGATAAGCAAGCCCCCACTTCCTGCAGGTTCATCAACACCTGCCTCCCCTTTTAATGGTTGAAAATAGGTGCCTCTTCCAATCCGGAAACCAATACCAGCAGGAGCCAGGATAAGCTCGTATTTGGCCCCCTTCTCTTCAGTACCGGTCACCACCCAGATGGATTTATCATCAATCGTTTCGGAGAGATTGAATTCTTTCACCGTCGATCGATAGCCTTCCAGAACCCGTTCCTGCTCAAGACGGTTGAAATAGAAGTTGGCATACCCCGCCTTCGCTTCATACAGATGTTTGTACTCGGCAGGTGGTTGGGGTTCTTCAACTTTTCCAAGATTGTGAGGCATCGCTTGTTTGGGAGCAACGATGTCCTGGATCTGTTTTTCTGTATGCAAGGCCGGCAACCGAACGAGAATTTTTTTCGTCTCTCCTTCCTGCCGGAAGGTTAACTCAACCGGCCACCCTTCCGGAAAGATCCCCAGAATATTCTTGAATTGGTTTACGGACGTGAGGGTGCGGGATGCCATAGAGACAATTTCATCTCTTGCCCGTAAACCACGACGGTAGACGGATTCTATTTCCAGGATCTGGTCGACATATAGGGCTCCTTCATCATCGGAGACTAACGTTGCCCCCAATGTGGCATGATCGACCACGCGCCCCGATTTAAGATGATCGAGAAACATCTTGATCTGATTGATTGAAATCGCATAACCCGCCCCCGTATTGACGCGTCCACGTTTTTCGAACGAAGCGCGACCATTAATCCCGATGACCTCCCCACGATCATTAAATAAAGGGCCACCGGAATTCCCAGGATTAATGGCAGCATCAACTTGAATACAATCGGTGTATTCCAGGAAGGTGCCCGCAGGATATTGGTAACGATGAACTCCCGAGACGATTCCCAGACTGACAGAAGGATGATAATCGGCAGCCAACAGGAAGGGATTCCCTACAGTATAAACATCGTCTCCCAGTCGCACCTGATCACTGTCACCGAGAGGGGCATAGGGAAAATCATCTCGGCCAAGCAGCTTGATCAAGGCGACATCCCCAGTCGGATCGAGTCCAACGAGAACGGTGTCATACAATTTGCCATCGTTCAGACCGCATTTCATAAACGTGCCGGTTGCTTCCGTCACGTGGAAGTTACTGAGTGCGTAACCATCCGGCGAGATGAGCACACCTGATCCCCCACCCCCTCCTTTGGAGCCGAATACACAAACGGTCGCTTTGGAAATCGTGGCCACCGTCTGGACGCGTTCTTCCTGAGCCTTCAGAACATCGGGATCAACAGCAAATACAGATCTCCCCCCGCTGAATAACATCGCACAGAGGCAACTGACAGCGAGCATAAATGAAACTGATTGATTCCGCATACCGTTATTTCTCACCGGCGAAATCCTTCCGAACATTCGCAGTTTTGCTTTCAAATTCCCGCCCGCCTCTATTTCAAAATGCGGGCGTTTCCGAGCACAAGATGATCGCTGATATCAAGATCATCCGCGTAATCCACAATTATCTTTAATGTCAGGGCCCCGGAGACATCATAATCGAGTTCCCGTGGTTTATCGATTGGTGCAATGATTTCATCAATTTTGACGTCCTCATCAGCCAGGATGGTCAGCTTAACTTTCCCTACACCCTTGGAGCGAATTTCAGTGGCGATTGCTTCATCAATTCCCACGGTCGCCTGAAACCGACTGAACTTTTTGGCGAGTCGATATTCAAGTTCCGTGCGGGAATGAATCCACAACCCTTTGTCGAACTGTTCTTTCCCTATCTGCAGGGGATCCCCATCGACATTCATATCGCGTTGATAGTTCCAGGTGAAGTCTCCCCAGAACGGTTTGTATTTCAATTGGACGGGTTCCAGATCGGAGAGGTAAATAATTTTCCCCTGACTGAAATCGAGTTTCTGTAGATGGCTTGTCTGGAAGAGCAGGCTTCCTCCCTGCACCAGTTCCCCTTTCCAGGTATCCCCGGAAAGCTTCAGGCTTTTCAGGTAAAGACTTTCCCTATTGGAAAATGTCGCAGAACAGAAAGCATCCGGAAGTCCCTCATTTCGGGTGGCGAAGATCACACCGAACAACTTTTCAAGCGGAACTTCAACTTCTCGCTGGTCCAGAATCAGTTGTAATTTTCCTTCGCGGATTTCGCCAACAACCGCACGAATCCGGTCGAGGAGATCTCCCTTGCGAATGATTACCACATCGGCTGGGTACTCTTTGGATAATAACTCGTTCCAACTTTCCGACACGACCTCGTCCAATGGCTGAAATAACAGGCTGCCTACGGAACTTGTCGGAAAATTGACACGGCTGTAAAGTTCGGACTCCACCTTCAA
>JAGQQC010000505.1 GCA_020426395.1 Planctomycetaceae bacterium | reverse complement strand
CAGTCAGGTTGAGACCGAGGCCTCCTGCTTTCAAACTGATGAGGAAGACCGGGCAATCAGGATCTTCCTGGAACCGTTTAACGCACTCTTCGCGCTTGCGGGTTTTCCCATCGAGGTATTCGTACTTGATGTTCTGCTTGTCGAGGTGATCTTTGACGATTGAGAGCATGCTGGTGAACTGCGAGAAGACGAGCGCTTTGTGCCCTTCCATCGCCAGTTCTTCCAGATGGGGGACGAGTACTTTGAGTTTTGCGCTCGCTTTGGCCCGGTGGGTTTTCTTAAGCAGTCCCGGGTGACAGGCAGCTTGTCGCAACCGGAGAAGCGCTTCGAGAACATGCATCTTCGACTTCGATATCCCCTGCTCGGCAATCATACCGAGGAGAGAATCGCGATAATGGTCGCGGAGTTCGTCGTAAAGTTCGTTCTGCTCTTTGTCCATCTCACAGAAGATCGTCTGTTCGATTTTCTCGGGCAGTTCCGAGGCAACTTCCTGCTTGGTTCGGCGCAGAATAAACGGCCGCAGTCCTTTGGCAAGCACGGCTTTTGTTTGTTCGTTCCCTGTTCCGGAAGAAACTGTTTTGAAGAGCGAACTACGCCCCAACATTCCCGGGTTGAGGAATTCAAAGATCGACCAGAGGTCGCCCAAATGATTTTCAATTGGCGTACCGGAAAGAGCGATACGATGTTTTGCATTCAGCAGACGGACCGCTTTGGCTACTTGTGAACCGGGATTCTTGATCGTTTGCGCTTCATCGAGCACAACGTAGGAGAACTCCTTCTCGCGCAGTTTTAACACGTCGCGACGACTGGTTCCGTAGGTCGTTAGAATCAGATCGTATTTATCAAAATCATCCAGCAACGGTTCTCGGTCCAGGCCAGTATACTCCAGCACTCTCAAGTGAGGAGTAAAGCGGGCTGCTTCCGATTTCCAGTTGAAGAGCAACGATTTGGGAACGACGATCAACGAGGGATGGGGTTGTTTCTGTTGCTTGTACCAGTTGGATAGCAGTGCGAGTAACTGCACCGTTTTTCCGAGACCCATGTCGTCTGCCAGGCAGCCGCCAAAGTTGAAATCCTGTAAGAAGTTCAACCAGCCGAGCCCTTCCCGTTGGTAACCTCGAAGATCTCCGTGGAAATCTTCAGGAGGCTGGACGGACTGGACTCCCTCGAACGATTTGAACCGGTCGCGTAATGTCGAGAACTGTTCATCATAAGTAACGGATTCCTGGGCACTGAGGAGCGCATCCAAAAGCCCGACCTGGTTCTTGTCGAACTTCATATGTTCTTCTTCGGAGACTCCCAGGTTCGCCAACAATCCGAATTGCCGCGCCCATTCTTCCGGGATAATACCCAGGGAGCCGTCATCCAGTCGAATCGTATTATCTCCCCGGGCAATAGCGGAGAGAAGTTCGGGGAAAGCAGCTCGCCGCCCATCGAAATCAAAATCGGCATGCAGTTCGAACCAGTCGATGTTGGTATCGACACGGAAGGTCAGATTGCCCGACTGCCGAACTTTTTTATCATCCGCCAGCACCTGCCATTGTTCGTCAATCAACTTGCGTACGGCGGGTCCCAGAAGTGCGGGAGGAATTTCGACATCGGATTTCTGGTTTGCCCCCATCAACACCCGGCGGAAACCGGCTGCCTGCAATTGTTGAAACGCTTTTTCTTCATGTTCCCGGTTACGAACAAGACAGACTTCTGCATCACGGTCGACAATCGCCCAGTTGCGATGCCGCGCTTCGACCATCGTGCCATCGTAATCGAACTGCACGTTCCCACGTAATGTCTCTGTTTTCCACCGTCGGCCGGAAGGGGTGGTTAACCGCAGAATGAATTTGGGAGTCCCCGTCACTTCTTCCAGTTTCAGTTCCGACGGGATATGCAATCGGGGAACTTCTGGAATCTCATAGAGGAGATTGACGAAGTCTTTTTCGTCGTCAGCGGGGATGACAAATTTGTGTTCCTGTTGAAACAGATCCATCCATTCGAAGGCGTCGTAATCACGTAGCTTGGATAGCTTGTTGTTAATTAAGACCAGGCCACCCGGAATGAGCAGGTCCGCTTCGGAGAGCGGCATTCGTTTTCCTTCTCGTTCCAGTTCACCGAGCAGTTCCCAATTCCCTTCGGCATTGGTTTCCATCTCGATACTGAAATCCCAGATCCGCTCAGGTTGCCATTTAATCGGGTTGGTGATCGACGAGTTAAGCAGACAGAACCGCCCCGATTCGGCCAGCATCGGCAGGAGCAGATCGCACAGTTCATACGTGACGGCAAAACGGTACGCAAGGAATTGAGTATCAGCCTGATTAGCGGGCGCTCCGGCTTTCTCTGGAGTCCCCCCCAGTAGATAGGTCAGAATTTTGCGGTCGAGTGAATTTTCAACGTCTGATAGTTGACTCAATTTCAGTTTGAGTGGTTTCTCTTTCCCCCAACTGTTATCAGCCCGGCGCTGTCGTTGTGATGTCTGGATTAATAGCGCTCCAACCTCTCGGGAAGCGTTTACGTCCAGTTCATACAGGATTTCCCGAGCCTTGCTTGGGCCGCGCGATGTTTCGTGACGGGTCAGGAGGGCTTCCCGAATTTTCAATAACTCCGTTTCCCACGGACGAGTTCTTCGACGGGGAGGAGCCGCCGCGACGGAGGACTCTTTTTTCAATGAAGAAGAGAGCCCGGACATCAATTGGCTGATATCAGGTTCGTCATCCCAGTCGTCGTCATCAGATAACTGAAATTCGATTTCTGTGCCATTAAAGGGAGGGTAAAAGCCGGGGCGAATTGTACCGGGAATGATTCCTTCCTGTTCGGCGGCCAGAATCGTGGCCCACAGATGGCGGCAAGCAGGTTTGTCGAGATGGGTTGAGCAACTGCAGTGCAGTTTTACGCCATTCTCCGCACGGCTGATTTGGGTTTGAATTTCAACCGAGCTGGGGGAATCTCGAACAGTACCAAAGATGTTATCGGCAGTAGCTCGAGAGATTGCCACCCGTTCAGTTTCCAGGTAAGAAGCTCCCCGAAATCGTATATCGCCTCGAAATTGTGACTCCAGAATGTCTGACAGTGCCATTGAGGACTCAAAACCTTTCCCATTATGTATCGAACATGC
>JAGQQC010000504.1 GCA_020426395.1 Planctomycetaceae bacterium | reverse complement strand
CCGGGGGATATACAGATTCGCCAGAGGGCAATCGACTCCCAATACCGCAATTACGATTGCTTTTTTACCTTGATACTCAGTTAGTTGGCGTTCCCGACGATAAATATCAACGAGGGTGACGTTCGGAACTTCGGATCCAATAGCAGGGGGCAAAATCTCTGCCGCACTGATTTCGTTTCCAGTGATCCACGAACTTATCGAGACGAAGAGAACCAGCAGAGCTGGGAGAACTTTCCATTCGGAAAAAATATTCATAATGACTTTCAAAAGTTTATGAAAAGCGTAAAACCTCAAATCATCTGTGTTGATCTGTGTCCATCGATGGTTTGAAAACGATTTCGAGTTATCTTCGAGCGTGTTCCACAGTCTATATTTTACGATATTCCAAGTGTTCTTTCAGAACACGACGGAATTCCGTGACATCGACATCTCGTTCGCAGCAGACGAGCATCAGGTTACCGTCCGAGCGAAAGTTGCCGTCCCACTGGATGACTTCCTCATCCGTCCAGTCTGACTGATACTCTCGCAGATGTTCGTCTGAGAGTCGAGAGAGATACGCACGCAGATTGATGTCCGTTTCGTCCATCTGCAGGCTGGTGGGAAGATGCTCGTACTGACCATCGTCGGTCGGTGAGGCGTATTCGCTGCCTATCATCCTTTTTTCTCCTCCCGGACCCAGCCGTAAGCGTTGTTTTCCCGCTGACCTCCTTCGCCACGATAGACCGTTTTCAAACGATCCAGCGCATCTTCGGGAAGTTGTAACCGGTTTTTAGGGGGTTCGACGCCGTAAATCTTTGCTCCGTTCAGACCAAAGATTTTGGCTTTGTCCTCGCGAGTCAGTTTTTCGTAGCCGAATTTTTCACAGAGTTCGTCGGAGATTTGGAAACGTTTGAATGCGTCGATTAACCATTGCGGCGATCCCCACCAAAGGCAGTCTGTTCCCCACAGCACACGGTCGATTCCGTACGTCTTGATATTTCGCCCGATTAAATGCTGGCACATAACTGGGTGAGTGACTAATAAGGTGGAAAAGGCGGAGCCGATTTCCACATAGACATTGTTCATCGTCGGATTTCGCTCCTTGATTTTCATCAAGTCAGCATGCCAGGCGAAGTCTCCCGTTTCCGGATCGAAAAATTCGGGCTTATGGAAGGCGGGTTCACTTGGACCATGTTTGATTCCGCTGTGATAGACAATGAAGGTCAGATCAGGGAAATCGAGTGCCGCTTTTTCGATGTCTCCCGGGTGTGCGTAATGTCCGAGGGTTTTCGACTGGGCGGAATACCCTTTGTGGATGCTGAAAATCTTGAGGCCTAACTCTCTCGATTTCTCATAGAACGGATAGGTCAGTTTTTCGTCATCCATGCGGAAACCGTCTCCCGAACGTCCCGGGTCGGTATGACAGTACCATTTCCAACTATCAATTTTGTACTGCTTGATTTCCCGTTCGATCTGCTCGAAGAGAGCCGTTTGATCCTGAGTCTTCGTTTTATGATCCCAATAATGGTTGGGAGCGCAGTTACCCTGGCTGAGAACGCGATGGGAATCGGCCAGTTTATTCAATTCATTTCGGCGTTCGGCCATGAGCCAACTGGGCAGATATCCTCCGCCTCGCGCGCGGCCTTCGAGTACTTGCCCGAGATCGTCACGTTGGTCCTCTTTTCCGGGAACACCCGATATGACGGCCATGTCCGTTTCGCTGTCGAGGAAGATTTCCTTAACGAAGTTTTTGAAGCTGTAGGCTTCGGCGTCGTTATCAAGGTCGATCCCGATATTCTGCAGGAACTCGGCGTTGCGAAACGCGAAAGTGAAGCCATCCGTAAAATGGGTTTGCACATCGAAAATGAAGTATTCATGTTCGGGGTGCTTCTCTGCAGTGACGGCGGCCTCTTCTGTTTCAGCCGCATCAACTTCCCAATAGGGACCGTAAACTTCATTCGAAGCAAGGAACGCCGTTGCGAGCCCCATACTGGTTCGCATAAATTCGCGGCGGGAGAGACCAACTCGGCGGGCTTTCTCTTCGGCTAGCTCGCTAATTCGCTTTTCCCAGGCTTTCTGCTGAGCGTTCTGCGGACGGGGGATAAATTCTTCGTTGGAAACAGCCTGTGTGGGGATGGGAGAATCGACTCCCATTGCCTCATCACGTTCCCATTTGCGGACCCACATATTGATTTTCGTATTCTGTTGATGTCGAGTGTTGCGGCTTCCAGGTGAGTTTTGAGGGACGCCCGTTTAGCCGGGAGCCCTCTTGATGGTCCGATTTTAGGAGCTCGGGGATCGTCTCTCAATTCGAAATAATGCGAACCGGAAAGTTTCGAATCAGATATTCGTTCAAGGTCCCCTTCTGAAAAAAGAGGGATGTCAGTTGCCGATGAGAAGGGGATGACTAAAATCAAGGATAGTCGAAAGTTACGTGAAATAGACCGTTACTGTTCGGGGTGAGATTGCCAATTTCGGCTGATTCCTATCTCCAGTCCCGCGGGCAACGACCAGCATCGAGAGGCAGGCAAAACCGGTGGCTACAGATTATCAGGCGTTACTTCTGGTCGGATTCGGCGGACCGGAAAAGCGAGAGGATGTCATTCCCTTTCTGGAGAATGTCCTGCGCGGCAAACCTGTCCCGCGGGAACGGATGCTGGAGGTTGCCGAGCATTATTACCATTTCGATGGCAAGAGCCCGATTAATGATCAATGTCGGGAATTGATGAACGCATTGAAGCCCGCGCTAGATAGTACGGGCATTGATCTGCCGATCTATTGGGGAAACCGGAATTGGCATCCTTTGCTCCCCGATACACTGAAGCAAATGGAGGAGGATGGGGTGCAACGGGCGTTGTCGATCATGCTTTCCGCGTTCAGTTCTTACTCCGGTTGTCGACAGTACCGAGAGAATATCGAAGTCGCTCAGGACGAGGTTGGTGGTGATGTCCCACAAGTCGACAAGCTACGGGTCTTTTACAATCATCCTGATTTTATCGAAGCCAGTTGCGATCGAGTCCGGTCCGGAATTCAAGAGCTGGCGGAGACAAAAAAAATCTCACCAGAGAGCATTCGCCTGATCTTCACTGCGCACAGTATTCCTTTTTCGATGTCGAGTACTTCCGATTACGAACGGCAATTACAGGAAACTTGTCGCCTCATAT
>JAGQQC010000503.1 GCA_020426395.1 Planctomycetaceae bacterium | reverse complement strand
GTATCGGCAGGAACCGCATCGAAAGCTGAATCAAAGAATCGCTCTATCTCCAATTTCATCGCCGCGCGAAAGTTCCAGAAAATCATCCAGCAGAGAATCGAAAACGTGAGTGAGCACTTCCGAGTAAAATCTGACTCACTGACACGATGCCTGGCGATAAAACTCTCATTGGTAAGAGTCGCGCGGAAGATACCGACTAACTTCTCGATATAACAATTACAGCTATTTTCACCCCATGGTGATTATAGTTTCTATGGTTTAATTTTCGACGATAGGATAGATTTCAGCGAGTGGTAACTCCCTTAGCGCAAACGTCGCCGATTGGCCCGTCGTTGCAACAATTTCTTAATTCAACGACATTGGCTTGAGATTTCGGTCCGCAGATCCTTAATTCAACGACATTGATTCGGTAATGCCCTTTAGCGAATCACTTTAGAATCTCCCAGACACTAGACCGATTCCATTCCTTCCCGTTCCGCTGGAGGAAACCTTCATCGTTCAACACAACTGCAATCTCGGCATATGTCCGACGCTTTTGCTTTGGTTGTCTCCTATACAGTTCTTTCATCCGTGCCAGAATTATCTGTTCCCCGGAGTCCACTTCCCCGAATGCTTTCCGACCTTCGCACTTCCCTGTCAGTTTTCGTTTCCGATTACGAGCACCTTTCAACTTCATCACCAGAGAAGACTTCTCAAACTCCGCAACGGCTCCCAACACCTGACGAATCAACTTCCGGGATGGGTCTGGATCAGCTGCCAATGTGAGGTCTTCTTCAACCGTTTCACCGTGATGGTATGTGTGGTTCACGACTCCCATGAAGGGGCAGCCCCTCTCAAGGTAGATGACAAGCACACACTTCCCCCACGGATAAAGAGAATATTACTATTGTTTCGGTGTGTCGCGTTTGTTGACAGCATCTTTGACCGCATCCGGGAGGATGTTATTATATAAGTCGTCAATCTCCTTCGGCCTTGTAATCATCTCGTCAGCGATTACGTTGATGATTTTGAACATTCGATTTACGAGTTGCTTATCATCATCTAACGAAATAATTCCGGGATGAACTGCATTGTTGCCGACTACCCTGACAACATCCAGTGCCTGTTGAATTTTTGGACTAAGTCCTTTTTGAACTAGTTGCCCAATGTCATGATTAATATTCTTCCCTTCTTCTCCAAGTTGAATTAACAATTCTTGGAGTGCAAGCCGTAGTAATGCACCCGCACCTTTAGGTGAGTCGGAGACAATTGATGCAGCTTCCATGTAAATCTCACGAATCCTTTCATCAATATCCGGGTTCGGAGGGTCAACCAGTGTTTGACGTGGGTATACTATCTTATTGGAAATCCAGAGTGAACTTTTATAACAGGACTGACACCTTGATAACGAAAGCGTGGATGGCACCATTTCTAGCATGATATTTGGGACGTTCCCTCGGTAGTTTTTGACAAATATCTTAATTCGCTCTGCTTCGACTCCAGTGAACCCCTCGCGATACTCAAGGAAAAATCCGTACAGGGTATTGTGAGCGTGGCTGTTTAGGATATCGCAGTTCGACCAGTCCTGCTTTGCCAAGACACCACAAAATGGGCAACAAAAGTGTTTTTTATTCAGTTCGGGAATCATCAGCTCTATGTCCCGTAAAATTCTGACGGTATCAAGGCCAAATTGCAAATGTCGCAATGGCATCCGGTTCCCTACTCCAGTGAACCGCCCAATGCCCTCCCTCATATCGAACCATAGCCCTTCATTTCATCCCTGATCGCCCACAACACAACCCACTATCGTCGACCGTATGACTGACTCCCTATGCGGGCAATGCTCACAAAAGGAATCAGCAGACGACCGTTAGCCGTCGATATACTCGCTATCCCAATATCGAACCATATACCTTCCATTCATCTACCAATACTTCAACGATCGGAAGATTTAATGTTCCTTTAAAATGAATACACAACTCTTTAATTTTTCCTGATATTACGAGCCATACCATACGATACTTGCCACATGAAATGCAGCAAGTTGCTACACGCAGTTGCCATCGCTCAGTCGCGGTGATATTATCGACTCGAAAGTCCCATCACCATTCAACAATCAACTCAGAAGTCGAAGAGCGCCCTCGGTCAGGCGTAGGATGCTCGGACGGTTCGAACTAGAAAATGAATCCTCCATTGATAAACCTCCACCGAGATGGCGATCTCGTATGGCTAATAACCACCGGAGTAGCTGGGAGAATCACAGGAAGGGTTCAAGCCTATCAGACATTCGATCCGCTGCTCACAATCGAATGGAATGATGGAACGAGAGAAACGCTTTATTCGAATAACATTATTACTCTCGGGCCATTCCAATCAGTAAGCGCCCTCGAAGCGGCGATTTCTGAAGGCAGCAATCCCGTCGTCGAGCTCGGTTCAATGAAGGGATTCCAAGGATTCAGAATCACTGTGAATTACGATGGAGAGCCACGAGATTTGAATCTAACAGGATCTAGCCACCGAGCTTTCTTCCTCGAGGTAGTTTGGCCAGTCGTCAGAGACTCGTTTTCGGATGTTCACTTTATTCGGAGGAAGCATAAGACCAAGAAAGGAGATGAGGGCGTCGATGCCGTAATGGCTTCAGCAGAAGTCGATGCTGAGATAAAACGATAAACGGGTCGAAACATAGAGGAATTCCGTGTCATACGGCGAAGAAATCCCTATGCCACCGTCGGTATCCTCTCATTGATTCAGGGGAACGCCATAGATTCTTAAAATTACGGATTGCTTAATAAACCGGGCTGGCTATCGGTTTTCTGAAGACACCGATGAGTCTGCAGTCCATCAAAGCAAGCCTCGATAGAATCACCAGAGCAATGAGTGGTGGGAAGGATTTGGCGGCTGTTGTCGAAGAGTTGCTCAACCTCGTGCAGGAACTCTTCAGTCAGGGGGAGAAGGATCGCGAACGTATTCGATACCTCGAAGGGGAACTGGAAAAGAAGAAGCGGGGGAAGAAGGGATCAGGATCCGATGATGATGCGGATACAGGATCGGGAAAAAGCGGGGCCAAAGACCACTCCAGCGAAGAACGCCGCAAGGGCAAAACGCCCGGCGCTGGCGACGGGCAGAACAAGCCCAAACGACGCGGACGCATGAGCAAGGCCGAT
>JAGQQC010000502.1 GCA_020426395.1 Planctomycetaceae bacterium | reverse complement strand
GAGGACACGACATCCAGCCCCCAGAGATCCATCAGCTCATGTCCAATTGAAAACTGGCTGAGCGAAATCATGGAATAATTCGTGCACGGTAACGGTCATGCGTCATTATTGAAACGACGGTAATTAATTTCGTGCTTTCCAACCGGCAGCGGGCTGTACATCGGCACCAATCGAGTGGGTGACCTTGCGAGGGCTTTCCGGTGCAGCAGGAGGGGCCGGTGGGGGAGTGATCTTACGTCGTGCGATCACACGCGGTGCGGCCGGGCTTCCTGCTTTCTGCCAGGACTTGGCCGTTTCAGATCCTCTATTCCAAGCCACGGGAGACTCTTCTGGTGAAGCCGGCTCCGGCAAGTCTGGTACGCTGGGC
This sequence comes from Planctomycetaceae bacterium, assembly GCA_020426395.1. Taxonomy (GTDB): domain Bacteria; phylum Planctomycetota; class Planctomycetia; order Planctomycetales; family Planctomycetaceae; genus Polystyrenella. Next base: position 2,790 of record JAGQQC010000502.1, on the reverse strand, counting down.
GGATTGATGCGAGTCCGCACGGGAGAGGAATCGGGTTGATGGACATCCAACACCCCAGGTTCCGGTGCGATAAATTCCATCGGTTCAGAATGGAGCAGTCCGAGTTCATCATCCCATCCATGTGCCCGGGCGATTTCTCGACGTTCGGCCTGAGAGTAGGCTTGTTTTTTCCAATCCCCTTCAATCAGCGCGATGTTGTTTTCATCCAGCAATATGCCTTGGCGGTGATGCACTTCGGCAATCGCCTGATTGTATTGGACAACCGACTGGAAGAAGGCGACTTCTGCTTCCACTAAACCCAACCGGGCACGTAACAACTGGTCCAGCGTAGTCCGGCCGTTGTCGTAGTTCAGTTCTTCCGCTTTAAGAAATTCCACAGCCGCTTTACGTCGTTGGAAGTTGTTCATTGCCCGTTCATGAAAACCTTCCATCTGACTGATGGCCGAAGCAAGTTCGTCACAGACCTCTTTTTCCTGAGAGGCCAGCGAAGAACGTAACTTAAGTAAGATGAGATCCAGATTACGAACCTGTGAATGCGCGGCTCGTCGTCCGACTGGCATGGACAACTCAAACCCCAAGTTCCACCCTGTCTGTTCCCCTGCGGTGATGCTTTCCAGATAACTGTCAAAGCCCTGGCCGGTGACGCCATCATTATCGTTTGCACTCTTCAGATGGTCACCAAAGCCATTGACCCGATAACTGGAAACGAAATCAAAACGGGGATTGAGCAGATTCTTCGCGGCTCGACGTTGCAACTCAAAACTTTGAATCTGCCATTTTGTTCTGCGTAATTCAGGACGTTGCGATAAGGCATTCAGTCGTGACAGATCCCAGTCAGGATAAAATGCGGCCAGTTGAGCATCGCTGGAGGGACGAATCAATCGACCATCGTTCGCCGGTAACCCCAGCATCCGCCGCAGTCGCAATTCCGTATCGTACAAATCATTCAACGCTGATTGAGCTCGTTCCCGCGCGGCAAAATAATCTGCTTTCGCTTGAGAAAATTCGGAGGCTCCTCCTCCAGGCATGCCTTCACTACTTTTGGCGGACAACGAATTCCAAAGATTGTAGGAAAAGGCTTCCGACTGTTTTTGACTGTCAAACACACGATAAGCCAAAGCAAGTTCCCAATAGAGGTCTTCGACTTCGAGCATCATGTTATTCAGAGACGTTTCGAGTTCGGCAACAACGATGTCGTTATTAATTCGAGCAATCACAACCCCCTGGTTCACCCCGGAGACACCCGTCAGGTTGTTTCCGATCGGCCCGGCAATGCGCGTAAATTCAGAACCTCGACCAGCAAGTAGCGGCTGACGAAATTCGGCTTGAACTGCACCACTGTAATCTGAGGGAAACAGACGACTGGGAGAGTTTGAGCCCAGATAATTCAGGTTGTGAGAAACGGCAAACGAAGCCCCTTGAGAAAACTGCTTTTGCAAACGCGTGTTAAACGCGGCTGTTTCCTGTTTCAAAACCGATCCCGGAGGCAATCCGCCGGAGGTGAAGATACTGTTCTGTACCTGCTCGTCACGTCCCCAGAGTAATGAGGTCGTCAATTGCGTATCGAAATCAGCAAGCGCCGCCTCCACACCACGAGAACTGATCAAGACTCCCGTTTCCTGAATGGCGGGATCGTAAATGGAATTCAGTCCGAGTGGATTATTCAACAGTGGATTTTGCGGAGAAAGAAACTGGGCTGACTGTCGGATGACTTCGCTATTAGCCAGTGAAATATGAATCGCTTCCGCAATACTCAGATCCCAAAGCTCGGCATCCGAAATCTCTTTGATCGAACGGGGAGGTTTTGATGCGACTGCCTCGGGACTGGTCTCTGCAAAACCAGTGGGATAGTCGATCTTGGTGAGTGAATCCTTGTAGTAGTTGTGCTTCGGCTTGTTGAAATAGATGAGCTTGTTACTGCTCGCCGTACAACCAAAGAGGGCAAACGTACAAAGGATTAATAGCGCAATTCGCAGATGAGCCTGCCTGCGTTTTCGGCAGACGGTTTTTCTTGCGGAATGATGCGAATAATGGGGGGAGATTTTGCTCACTAGGTCTTCTCAAGGTCAGTGCCCCCCTTGAGTCAACGTTGTTCATCAGAGGGTTTATTCCACAACCCGATGAACATTGTAGCTTTTACAATCGTCTCAAAATTCTGCGTCCACCGAGAGGGTCTCCACAAATGCGGAGCATCTTCTCTCATGCCGAAACAGCAATCGCCATAATCGTTATCGTCTGCGTAACCAGACAACTTTTGTTTATCTGGCTCTTTTTTGACATTGTTCCAGATTGTGAAAATTTACACGGTTTTGGCTATCTGGGAGGAGAGAGTTGCATTTCGTTCCCGCGCCGGACAACAATAGATCAACCTCGATTGATCAGTCTCTCATCGGGCTGGAATTCCCCCGCAAAAAACACATTCATAAGAATCTTTCGTCGGAAGGATTCTTGATAACCACATACAGGAGAATAGTTTATGTCTTTGAACTTATCATCCTGCCTGAAAGGCGTGCTCGCCCTGGCAGGAATTTGTCTGGTTGCCTTCCCTTCTGCTCTTCCGGCAGACGAACCGGAAGCGGTCTCCATTTTCGATGGTGAAACGTTGGAAGGTTGGGACGGAAATCCGAAATTCTGGCGGGTGGAAGAGGGAGCCATCACGGGAGAAACGACCAAGGAAAACCCCACCGATGGAAATACCTTCATTATCTGGCGCGGAGGAGAACCGGGCGATTTTGAGTTGGAACTCGATTACAAAATCGTTGGGCACAACTCGGGAATCCAGTATCGCAG
>JAGQQC010000501.1 GCA_020426395.1 Planctomycetaceae bacterium | reverse complement strand
GCAACTGGAATCTGGCGATCGCTTGCTTTGTTTTGGCAAACTGGAATTGATGCGGGACCTCGTTCCGGCTAAAACTCGACGAAAGCGACGGTACGAAGTTCAAGAACTTCCCCCTCAACCCGTCACCGAGCAGGTTGGTGATTAAGTTGGAGAACCGCCGATTCCTTCTCTCTACCTCGGGAGGTCAGCTCAGCCGAAGATGAGCAACGAACGTGTTCGAAAACCGATAGCCACCTGGAATGGAACCGAAATTAAGCCGGGCGAAGCCAAAAATGTGACCCTGGCAGTCAGTGAATCCTACAGCGGGATGACCTTAAAGATCCCCATCCATATTCGCCGGGCAGTTGAAGAAGGTCCCACTCTGCTGGTTACCGCCGCTTTGCATGGTGACGAAATCAACGGGACAGGTGCCATTCGTCGCTTGATTCAGGATGAAGACCTTAAATTGGTTCGTGGGGCGGTTATCTTTGTCCCGGTGCTCAATCTGCTCGCCTTTGATCGTCACTCCCGCTATCTCCCCGACCGACGCGACCTGAACCGCTCGTTCCCGGGTTCCTCCACAGGCAGTCTCGCCAGCCGGATGGCTCGGATGATTTTTGATGAACTCATCACTCGTGCCGACTACGGAATCGACTTGCACACCGCCGCTGTTCGCCGGACCAATTACCCGAATGTGCGGGGAGATCTGACAAACCCCAAAGTCAAAAAACTGGCGCACGCATTTGGTTGCGAAATCCTCATGAACGGCAAGGGGCCTCGGGGAGCTCTCCGTCGGGAAGCGTGTGCAGCCGGTTGCCCGACGATTATCATGGAAGGGGGCGAAGTCTGGAAAGTGGAACCCGGTATTGTCGAAGCCGCCTTGCGAGGAATTCAAAATGTCCTGCGTTCTTTCAAGATGATTGAGGGAGAACCAGACCGAGCTGAAAACCCGATTGTGATGGACAAATCCAAATGGATACGCGCCGAACGGGGAGGCTTCCTGCAATTTCATATCAAACCGGGAGATGTCGTCCATAGAAGACAACCCCTGGCGACGAACACGACCTTGCTCGGTAAAGAACGTTCGGTACTGACCGCTCCCTTTAATGCAGTCGTCCTCGGTATGACGACCCTGCCGGCCGTCAGCCCGGGCGAACCAGTTTGTAACCTCGGGCGTCTACCGGATGACCTCGATCCCCATGAGCTGCGACAAATCCGGAACGAAGGCCATATTTTTGAAGAACGAATATCAGAAGAACTTGGCTCGAACGTATTAGTGGTCAAACCAACCGGAAGACCCAAATTACCCTGAGCGAATTCGTTTGTTCGATGCCCCATGGAAAACTCTCACGAAACGGGAGTCGGACCTGATTTCTCCTTGCGATACCCAACTTCTGAACGTAAGATAGATTTAATTAACAAAGTTAAATTATTCCCGTTCAGGGGCCGGTCATGTTTTTTGCCCGTCTATTGGCGCTCGCCTGTTTTCTCTCTCCAATCTTGTTCAGTCAAATCGGTTTCGCTCTCGAACCCGTTGAGTTTGAACGAGACATCGCTCCCATTCTGCTCACCCGATGTGTCGAGTGTCACAACGATACCGATGCATCCGGAGGGTTGAACCTCACCTCGTCTGCAACCTTAAAAGCAGGGTCCGATTCTGGTGAAGTCCTGTCTCCCAGTCATCTGGAAGAAAGTTATCTCTGGGAACGAGTTGCCGACGGTGATATGCCACCTGAAAAACAGGGGAAACCCCAACCCCTGCCCGATTCAGAAAAAGCATTATTGAAACGGTGGATTGAATCCGGTGCAGCCTGGCCCGAGAATCGTAAACTTGATCTATTCGAAAAAACGACCAACGTACGCGGAGGTCGCGATTGGTGGTCACTTCGACCGGTTGTAAAACCGAATCTACCCACACTCAATCAACTGCCAGAAGATGCCAATTCTGTTGATCACTTCATTCTGGCAAAGCTGGCCGAGCAAAACCTTGAACCAGCTCCACTTGCCGAACCGAAACAACTTCTTCGTCGACTTTATTACGATTTAACCGGTCTTCCCCCCACTGCGGAAACGCTTGAAGAATTCGCTCAGGATCCGTCGCTCGAAAATTACGAACGGCACGTCGATCAACTTCTTGCTTCTCCCCGCTTCGGAGAACGTTGGGCCCGTTATTGGCTCGATCTGGTCCGGTTTGCAGAAACCTCGGGTTATGAACGGGACCAGGTGAAGGAACACATCTGGAAGTATCGCGATTACGTCATCAATGCAATCAACGAGGATAAACCTTATAACCAATTCGTGCTGGAACAACTGGCGGGGGATGAGCTTTCCAATCGTAGTGAAGAAACGGTCATTGCCACTGGCTTTCTCAGACTGGGTACCTGGAACGACGAACCCAATGATCCGGGCGAATACATTTACGAGCGTTTGGAAGACATGGTGCACGTCACCAGTTCTGCCTTCCTCGGTCTGACGATCAAGTGCGCCCGTTGTCACGATCATAAATTCGATCCCATCCCCCAAACGGACTATTACCGGATGGCGAGCACCTTCTGGGCAGGACCGATCAAACCCCGCGACCGCAAGTACATCGGCGGTCCGACACCGGAAGAACTTGGGTTCGATGTTTGTGGTTGGACCGATCTTGGTCGCGAGGTCTCTGACTTACATCTATTGAAAAAAGGAGATCCCAAGCACCCGGGCCCCGTTGTTGAGCCCGCTCACCTCTCTTTTCTGCCCGAATTAGAAAAACCATTTGAATCTCCGGCAGAGTCGGACAAAACATCGCAGCGCCGCCTGCAACTCGCAGAATGGATCACTGATCCTCAAAATCCGTTAACTCCCCGAGTGATGGTGAATCGACTCTGGCAGCATCACTTTGGGGATGCATTAGTTCGCTCTCCGAATAACTTCGGATTCACAGGGGCCCAGCCAACTCATCCCGAATTGCTCGACTGGCTGGCTGCAGAATTGCAGGAAGGGAACTGGAAATTAAAACGTCTCCACAAGCTGTTGGTGATGTCCCGAACTTATCGACAATCATCCTTGCACCCCCAATACGCTGAGTATGCCGAGCAAGACTTCGCAAACAACTACTGGTGGCGGGCCAACCGTCGTCGCTTAGATGCCGAAGCCTTCCGCGACTCCCTCGTGAATGCCGCCGGAATACTCGATTTGACA
>JAGQQC010000500.1 GCA_020426395.1 Planctomycetaceae bacterium | reverse complement strand
GCATTTGGTCGAACGTAACTCCCCCGGGAAGATCATTCTCATCTCTTCGGTACAAGGTCGCATGCCGTATAAATTGAGTGTCGCCTATAACGCTGCCAAAGCGGGGCTCGACCACATGGCGCGCACCATTGCTGTCGAGTTGTTCGAACACAAAATCAACGTCAACACGATCCAGCCCGGTTGGATTGAAACGCCGGGTGAACATCGCCACTTCGGTTCCGACGTCATAAAAGAAGCGGGCGAAAAACTTCCCTGGAACCGCCTCGGCCAACCCGCCGACATCGGCATGGCGGCCGTCTGGCTCGCCTCACCCGCATCCGATTACGTGACGGGCGACAACATCAAGGTGGATGGCGGGTTTGTGTTTAAGGATTGTTGAACGGAATCGATTGTTGTGACGCATCTGATGGACGGGTAGACTGGAATGCTTCCATCCACTCTTCCATCTCCGGATACACGCCCATGCCGATCACACGTCACTTGTTAACTCTCCTGTTATTCACCTCTCTGTTTTGTCTAGGGCGTTTCGAAAAAGCGGTTGCCACTGAGCAAATCAAGCGACCCAATATCCTTTTCATCTACACCGACGATCATTCCTATCGGTCCATTGGTTGTTATCCCGGTTCCCATCCCTGGGTGCGGACGCCGAATATTGATCGGCTGGCGAAGGAAGGGATGCGGTTCGACGCCGCTTACATTGGGACCTGGTGTATGCCTTCCCGGGCGACGCAATTAACGGGGCGACATCAATTCGGTATTGAATCGATGCGGATGCAAGGAAAGTATCCCGGGAGTGAATACGATCCTGAACAGACCCCTTTCTGGCCGAAGACATTTCGCGAACAAGGTTACTTCACCGGCCAGATTGGCAAGTGGCATACGGGAACGGATACGGGTTTTGGTCGCGATTGGGATTATCAACTTGTTTGGAACCGTCCGAAGTACACCGGAACGGCTGGGCATTATTACTATGACCAGCCAGTGACCTTTCATGGTGGTGAGACAAAAGAGATCAAACGGTATTCGACCGATCAATACACCGACTGGGCGATTGAGTTCCTCAACGGGGATGGTCGCGATACAAGTAAACCATGGTATCTCTGGCTTTGCTACGGTGCGGTGCACGGCCCTTATACCCCTGCGGAACGGCATCTGGAGGAATATCAAAACGTCGATATTCCCGTTCCCGTCGATATTTTTCCGCCACGTCCCGGCAAACCGGATTGGGCATCGAAGTTCGGCGTCTGGAAAAAAGAGAAGGATGGTTTCCCTTATATTAAGGACCGCTCTTACTACGACCAGGTCCAACAATATCATCAAGCCGTGCGCGCGATTGACGAAGGGGTTGGCCGGTTAATCAAAACGTTGGAAGAAACGGGACAACGGGAGAACACGTTGATTGTCTTCACGTCCGATCAAGGTTTTGCCTGGGGGCAACATGGTTTCCGTCATAAGTTGGCGGGGTACGATGCCAATATCCGATCCCCTCTCATCGTGAGTCAACCGGGCCGAATTCCTGCGGGAACAGTCTGCCGCACCCCTGTGAGCGGCGTCGATCTTCCCCCCACCTTTTTCAGTCAAGCTGGCCTTGATGTCCCCGCCACAATGCATGGCCACGATCTTTCTCCGCTACTGAAAGATCCCGAAGCTCAATGGAATCACCCCGCGATGATCGCCAACACCTGGCAGTACTTCGGTTCCGATACCAACATCCCCCCTGCCGACGGCCTCGGCGGACAGGGAATCCCCTGGTACGTGATGCTCCGCGAAGGAAAATACAAATACATCCGCTCCCTGATCCCCGGCGAACTGGAAGAGCTCTACAACCTCGAATCAGACCCAGAAGAACTAACGAACCTGGCCCAAGAACAGGACCAGTCCACCCGACTGAAAGAAATGCGAAAAGCGACGCTAGCAGAATTGAAACGAACGGAAGCGGGATTTGTGGAACGAATGCCGGCGGTGGGGGATTTGGAGTGATATGGACACGTTATACTGATAAGGAGGCACTAGTCTATGCTTTCGAATTCCTCTCTTAAATAGGAGTCAAATTGTTCCCGATCCCAAGTTCGTGTATCGAGAGTAAGGTCGGTAGCAGAATTTTATTTTGCTGTCAATATTCACAATCTATCCCTGTAACCAGGCGGTAATGTCATCACTGTGAGTTGTCCAGCGTTCACCAATGATGAACCTTTGGGCCAAATGATCAAGAACTTCATCAGGATTGACTGGAAAATTAGATTGGGCAAATGCTCGGACATCAAGGACAGGGCCACGACCAGCAAGAAATGTCACCTCGTCACTACAAAAGTATGCAGCTATGAATAGAGCTTCTTTGGTAGAATCGTAGTCCGCGGCGATCAGATCCCAATGATTCTTATTTGCCTCTTGGGGGAAATGTGCAATTTCCTCAGCTCGCATTTCAATGTAATCAGCGAGCCAATCTTTCACATTGTCTACGGTCAATTGATTCGGAGAAGTTGGATCTTTTTCCGCATCAATAAGTCTCCGAATATTTTGCTTCGTGTTAATACCACTCAATATAAAACCCCTGAAGATGCATTCCGTCAGGTTGATTCCGTAGAGCCCTTTCCTCAATTGGACCAAGTGCTTTGTTAACTCTTTCGGAAAGGACTCTCTGATTTGCAAAGACTTGTTGGCCACCCACTTGTCTAGGAACGATTTCATCTACGTTGACTGTGAAACCGAAAAGTTCATCTGCATCGCTGACTTTGACTTGGCTCACAGGCCTATCTGGAAAGAATCGGTCTCGAATGTACCTACGGCTTTTGTACGAACTGAAAGGAACTTTCTCTCCAATAATAGAAGTTTCTGCTCGACTAGCAAATCTTATATTTGACTCATCAATAGCCAATTGAATCATCTGGCGTTCAGCATCTGTATAACGAGAAGAATTGATTCGCAGTTTCACTTTTGAGCCAACAGTTAAAGCACGAGTATTCGACGGCGCTTCAAATAACGGTGAAGCGTTATTTGGTTTTATCACTGCCCTAATTTCATCATCTCTTAAGCCGGCAGCCTTCAGCTCTTTGATCCGCCTCACGTGTTCGGCGCAAATATTATGCACCAACACCCCGCCCTCGCCCACGTGGTAGACATGGGCGGCCTGGATCTCCAGGTTGTAGACGGTGTGGAGGCCT
>JAGQQC010000004.1 GCA_020426395.1 Planctomycetaceae bacterium | reverse complement strand
CCGTTAATGTTCCCGGAGTCACGATCTGGGTTACTTCACGGCGGACAAGTCCTTTGGCCTCTTTAGGATCTTCGACCTGGTCACAAATTGCAGCCCGGTGTCCTGCCTGGATTAATTTTTGCAGGTAATTTTGGAGTGCGTGATAGGGAAACCCGGCCATCGGGATTGGATTCGCCGTCCCCTTATCGCGACTGGTCAGGGTGAGGCCCAGGACCCGTGCAGCGATTTCGGCATCTTCATAGAACAGTTCGTAGAAGTCCCCCATACGAAACAGGAGCAGCGACCCGGGATGTTCCCGTTTCACCTCCAGATATCGCTCCATCATGGGGGTCAGTTTTTTGGCCGTGGCAGTCATGCTAAGTACTGTTGTCACTCCATTGGGGTTTCCCAAAATCAATCCACCGCTCTGGTGTCCGGAAACAACATACTAACACTCGTGCGGTCGTGAATCGAGCGGATCGCCTGGGCGAAGAGTTCGGAAACGGAAATGACTTCGACTTTATCCGGCAGCGGATCCGCGGGCGTTTCAATCGTGTTGGTGATGAACAGTTTCTTGATGACACTATTCGCGATACGGGGGCCGGCTCCTTTCGATAGAACTCCGTGGCTGACGGCAGCGTAAACATCGTTTGCGCCGCGAGATTTTAAGAGTTCGGCCATGCTGCACAGTGAACCGGCGGTCGTGGTGAAGTCATCGACCATCAACACATTTTTTCCTTCCACCTGACCGATGACTTCCAGAACTTCCGCTTTTTCGGTGTGATCCTTCCGCTGTTTATTCCCAATCACAACGGGCACATTGAGCAGATTCGCGTAAGAGGAGGCATCTTTAGCGAAACCGATATCCGGGCTACAAACCACGAGGTCGGGAATTTTGAGTTTTTTAATGTGTTCGCTGATCACCTGCCGGGCATAGAGATGGTCGACCGGGATACGGAAGAAACCCTGAATCTGCGGACTGTGCAAATCCATCGTTAATACGCGATCTGCTCCCGCCGCTTCGAGGGCGTCGGCACAGACGCGCGCCCGGATGGAGACGCGGGGTTCGTCCTTTTTATCCCCCTTTGCGTAACTGAAAAAAGGGATCACGGCGGTAACCTGCTGGGCGCTGGCCCGTTTGAGGGCGTCGATCCAGAAGAGAAGCTCCATGAAGTTATCGTTGACCGGGTTGTGGACCCCCTGAATGATGAAGGTGTCCTTTCCACGGACATTCTCCAGCACCCGCACAAAGACGTTCCCCTCGCTGAACACCTGAGCCATGCCGGGGAGCAATCGAACCCCAAGATCGTTGGCAATCGCTTGGGCGAGCATCGGATTTCCCGAGCCGGCCAGAATCGCTAAATCCCCCTGCGGAGCCTGAAAAGAGAGTGCCCGGGGACCGGAATAATTGGGGGAGCGATCAGATGACATTCGTATGCCGCTAACTGGGGTCGAAAAATAGGCGAAAAGGGCAGAATTTGCGGGGATCCATCGTGCGAACGCATGCGTTCTTCATGAAGCGTTCATCATATCGTACGACGAAGGGAAGACAACCCACCGCCCAAAACAGGTTTGCCGGAACGGGTGGTCCCGTGGTACGATGTGCTAATCTTTTCGCCATCGGTTTCCCCCATGTCCAGAATTCCTATGAAAAATCTTTTTAAGCGCCGTGTGACAAAAATCCTGCTGGGCACAATTCTCGTGCTCGTCGCAGGATTCTTTATCTGGCGCGAGTGGCGACTAGCATCGATTCCCGACGTAGGGGAACCGTTCGATGTTGAGGAATATCTGGCGCAGACGGGGGACGGGGAGGAGATTGCGCGGATCACGGGAGAGGCGGCCCAGGAATGGGACACCCTTTGGGAAAATCAGGAAGAAAAGTGGTTTATTTTTTATGATCTTCCCAAAAAAGTATGGAGTGAAGTCGATCCTGTTCTCAGAAGGGATGTCACTCAGGCGGAACCGATTCTGGAAAAGTGGTTTCAGGTCAATGAACTTGAACCGGGCCTGTTATCATCACCGCAGGAACTGAATCTGATGACGTGGATACCAGCCGCTCATCATCAGCATTTGCGAGAACTGACTCGATTGTCGGAATACTATATCACAGAACAGATCCACCGCGGTGAGTCTGCTAAGTCACATCAGACCTGTGTCCATTTTCTGAGAGCGAATTCCAGATACCGTTATGACAGCAAGACCTGTTATCTGGTTGCCGTAGCCTGTTACGCGGAGCTGTTCGACAAGACTCTCTTGCCCTATCTCAACCAGTCTCAAATCACTGCAGAACAACTGCGAGAATTAAAATTGGCTCTGGAACAACACCAGCAAAATCAACCTCCCTATTCTCATTACTTGAAATACGATTACCTGGAGTACCAGGCAATGTTGGAGGAAATGTTGAATGAGGTGAGCCCCTGGTGGGGTGATTTCATTTACGAAAAAGAAGTCGTCCAGCGGCTGCATAATCTCGTCTATCAAAACTGGCTCTCTCACTTTGATGATCATCCGGAGGAACGACCGGATATCAAGACTTACGAGTTCACCAGCTATCGTTTTCCGGAATCGTATGACGACTGGGATCTCAAAAGTGAACACACCGTGCAGTATTTCTCCTGCCCGCAGGAGGAGCATCTTATTTCTGCACTGAAATCGCCCTCGTTTTCCGAATCGGTCGTCGCGGAATCTTTTGGCAATGACCTGGATTTGTTTTTTAGCGTCCGGCAACGTCAGCAATGTCGAGAAGACTTGACTGTCACGACCGTTGCTTTGCACCTCTATTACCGCGAGCACAACCGCTTCCCCGAAACGCTCCAGGAACTCATCCCGACGTATTTAACGAAACTTCCCCACAACCCCGGCGAAGCGGGTTCGCTCGTTGATTATCATCTTGAAGGTGAAAATGCCGTTCTGATGCCTGAAGTGGTCCACTACCAGCGAACGATTCAACCTCCCGGTTCGGAGCTCAAAGAACCGGTCAAATTCTAAACTTGAATAATCACAACATGAGTACGTTCACCCAATACCTCAGATCCCGCCCCCTCCTGCCGATTTGCCTCATGATCGCAGTCGTGATCGGTGCGGTTTATGGGTGGCAGAAGTGGCAAGTTTATTCGGTACCGGACATCGGAGACCCGTTTGATGTGGAGGCGTACCTTACCCGTACAGAAGATGGTGAACGAATCGAAAAGATTACGATGGAGACGGATGAACGGTTAAATCAGCTTGAACAGGCGAATCAGGAAGAGTGGAGCCGCTATTATGCCAACGATGGCGACTATCTTCCCTGGAAGGAAGTCGCCCCCTCCATCAAAGCCGATGTCAGGAACGCGAAGCCGATTTTAGAAGAGTGGTTCGAAGTCAGTCAGTACGAACCAGGTTTACTCGGACCTCCCAATGCTATTTATGACGACGATTGGCATCCGGATCGGATCAAGGAGTCGCAATTTTTGATTGCCGAAATGGTTAAGAAGAGCCTTCTGGATGCGATCGAAAGAGTTGACTATGACGAGCAACGGGACTTGTACGAAAGATTTCTGGAGGCAAATTCAGTCTATTGTCACGCGGATACAAAGAATGGTCTGACGGCATTTATGTGTCATACCACAGTCATTGGGGGAACGCTTCGATTTTATCTGAACCAGCCCGATGTTCCAGTCGACCATTTGTGGGGGTTGAAAAAAAATCTCGAAGCACATTATCACCGGCAACCCCCGGCCTCCAATTTTCTGAAGTATCAGTATTTAACGATTTCGTCCGTTATTGAAACGGAATTGGACATGGTGGAAGAGACAGATATCACAAAGGGACTTCTTGAAGAAAGCGAAACCACGCGCCGCCTCTATGCGATGTTAACCGCCAACCGGCTGAAATATTGCGATCTTCCATTCAGTGAACGTCCCCCGCTGGCAACATTCCAGTACAAGATCATCGTTCCACCCGATTCCATCGAAAATATAAAAGGGGGTTTGAAGCGTGAGCTCGATATCAACTATTTCCCGGACGAACAGGCGGACGAGTTTCTCTCCCGTTGGGAGCTTCCTTCCTTTCTTCAGCAGTACCGACTGGCCATGATGACTTCCTTCGAGGCGTTTCCGTCCGTATTGGAAAGCTGCGATTTCGACCAGCTGAGAAAAGAGCTCTATCTCACACGCCTTGCCCTGCATTTATACTATCGCGAGCACGACCAGTTTCCGGAGACACTCGAAGAACTGGCCCCACGCTACCTGTCGATTCTGCCGCGGAACCGTGATGACGCCCATTCACCGGTGGCCTATACAATAGAAGATGGAAACGCGATCCTAAAACCTCAAGAAAATCCCCTCAAGACAACCAACTATCCTCCCGGCAGCGATTTGTCGGATCTGACGAAATAATATAATCCACCATGCGAACCCTCTTCCAAAAACTCAAACAACGCCCGCTCCTACGGTGGTTCCTACTACTGGTTGTGTTTACGGTGAGCACCCTGCTGGGGTCGATTCTTTACTGGCGGTATCACCGGTTGGATTCCTTTCCTGATGTGGGGGAACCATTTGATGTGGCGGCGTATCGGGCGCAGTATGATGGGGTTGCGGAAAATCCTTTCGATCAAATACGGAAGGCTTCTGCAGAATTGAGAAAGTTCCAAGGTCAGCCGAAATACCGGATGGTCACCCCCATGGTCTGGGTTCCCTGGGAGAAGCGAAGGATTGTCGAACGGGAATACATTGTTGAAACAGATCCGGCACTCGATTTATGGCTGTCCGTGAGCGAGGCTTCCAAGGGATACGAAGTTCATCCGCGTGAATACAACAGCAGCAGTCTCCTGCAGGTGTCGCAAGATTCGCGAGAATTCAGCCGATTAGTTTTTGCACGGATTGGCCGACGAATGGAAGAAGGCAAAAAAGCGGAAGTGCTGCAACTTCAAAATCAGTTCCTGAATTTGAACCAGCAGTTCCGGGGCAATTCACTCATTTCCGAATTATGTGCTATCTCCTGCTTTTTAATTTATTGCCAGGACGTCCTGCCGTTTGTGCTGCAACAGGAATCGATCAACATTGATGATCTCCAACAGTTGCAGCAACAATTGCGGGAGTACCATGCAAGTTGTCCGCCGCTATCGGAAAATATGAAAACGGAATACATGATGCTGGAGAATGAGAGAGCGGCGAGAATTGCCAAAAACTCGATGATGAGCGTCATCACCCGGGAAGATGAGGCTTCCCGTCGTATGCTCAATTTGATTTATCAAAACTGGATGAAGCATTGCGACCTGCCCGCCTGGGAACGGCCACCCTATCTGCAGAAAATGTTTACTACCTACAGTCAGGAGTCATTTCTGAAGATGGGGGTTCAGCGGCATCAACTGGGAATGTATCAGTCCGATTCGAATAAGATTATCCTGCAAGCTTATTCAAATTTGTCCTACACGCAGACGTTGTTTGGCGAGATGTTGCCCACCATCCAACAAATGACGGTCGCTACCGACCGTGATCTTTCACGGAGGGAACTGGCGATCACGGTGGTTGCTCTCCATATTTATTATCGCGAGCAGGGTTCCTTTCCCGAAAGCCTGGATGCACTCGTTCCCGAGTATCTCGACGCGGTCCCCCGTAACCGGGATGTCTTCAATGGACAACCCAATCAAGTAGGAACACCGATCGACTACCAGCTTGAAGAGGGGGTCGTCAAACTTCGACCCGTCGAGCGATTTTTGCAGCTCGATCTTTATCCCCCCGGAGAGGATCCCCGACTCCAGAAACCAAAAGATAAGTAACCTTCCTTGGGGACTAAGTTACCGTGAACAGGGCCACTTTCCCGAGCAGCTCGAAGTGCTTGTTCCCGATTATCTGGACGAACTTCCTACCGCCGCTGAACTGTCCGGAAAGGCTCTCTTATACGAAACAACCGGGAAATCGTTTGAACTCTCGCTCGGAGATGCTTATCGTGAAGAGTAACTTCTTCCCGATATCTTCTTCCTGAAAGCGAACCCCCATGTTCTCCAATTCCTGGCGAGTCCTGCTCTCTTTAACGCTCTGTTGTCTGCTGAGCACAGTTGTTTCTGCTGCGGAGGAGGAAGAGAAATCCCCCCAGTACGAATTTGAGGGAATAACGATTCCCCCCGCATCTGCTGACGAGCCGATCCGTAAGGAGTTCTCACTCGAAAAAGCGGCCAGTTACCTGGAACAGGGGGCAACCGCCTGGACGAACAGTCACAGTTGTGTCAGTTGTCATACGAATGGTTCCTATATGGTGCTTCGTCCTTCGCTGTCGGAAACGCTTGGAAAACCGAAGTCGGACTTGCGAGACTTCTTCGTTGCCGAAGTGCAAAAGTACAAACAGAAGAGTAAGAAAGAACTGGCGGTTGGGGCCAATGCGGCGACTGTGGTTTATCTTGCGGCGGGGTTGGCGGAATGGGACAAGCATGTCGTTGGCAAATTGTCACCCGAAACCGATGAGGCGCTCCGGTTCATGTTCGAGATTCAACAGGAGAATGGAACGTGGACGTCGGCTGATTGCTGGCCCCCACTCGAATCAAGTCCGTATCAGATTGCGTCCGTCGCCTCGATTGCTGCGGCTACCGCTCCCGGTTGGCTGGAAGCGGCGAGAGAGGATGCGGAACTGAAAACCGCTGTGACCGAGCTCGAAACTTATTTGCAGAAGACAGAACCGCCACATGATTACGGTCGCGTATTATTGTTATGGAGTGCGTCCCGGTATCCGAATTTGCTGGAAGAAACGAAACAACAGGAGTTAATCGATTTGCTCTTCAGCTATCAAAACGAAGATGGCGGTTGGTCGATACGCTCTTTCTCGAAGCCGGAAGCCTGGGGCAAAGGAAATCGCGCCGAACGTTTGAACGCCGAGAGCAACGAAATTCGAACCGCCAGCGACGGGCATCAAACCGGGCTTGCGTTGCTGGTACTCCAGGAAGCGGGAGTTCCCGCAACGGACCCCCGCGTGCAGAAAGGACTGAACTGGCTGCTCACCAATCAACGTGAATCGGGTCGCTGGTGGACTCGTTCTCTTAACACGGACGAATGGCATTACGTCACCTTCAGCGGCAGTTTATATCCACTAACTGCACTGATTAAATATGGAGCGGTGGAAGCCCCGAAAGTTTCGTTGAATCAGTAATGAATCGGATATGGCTAACCCAGACAATCTCGAAGAGTTGTCTGGGTGCCGAAGGCACAAGCGGGTTTTGTGTGGTTTGTTGTGTGAAGCATTTGTTGCGTTCACCAAAGATGGCTTCCGCTTGTCGCTGTGCGACCCAGACAACACTGCGTGATTGTCTGGGTTTCCCGGGTTTTGTTGCGTAGAAAAGCCGCTACTCTTCTTTTGAACAAGAGCTAAATGCATACACTCTCGGTGTTTTCTCCCGGAAAATCGCGATATCGGTTCTTCGTCTCTCCGGTTTATTTCGATTGCTCTTCTCGCCTGGGGCGATTTAGTGTAATTCCGATGTAGGAAAAGGGTCGATTTTTCTATAACGGCTGTTTTTGCCTGTTCCCCAATTTTGCTGCGGTTCCTCACGGGAGGTGAGGAAAGTTTGTTCATGGATGATCAACGTTCCAATCAGAAGGAATTTACCCCGCCAGACGGCAAGTTGGTGTTGCGGGTTTTTTCCTATGCGCGCGAACTAACGGCCACCATTGAACCGGGAACTCCCGTTCTAATCGGGTCTGGCCCGTCCTGCCATATCCGCATTGAGGCCCTGCCTCCTTTACATAGCATGGTCACCTATGACGGGAAAAACGCCCCTCGGCTGTGCCCAGTAACATCGGTTCCGTTGGTGCTGGTGAATGGCAAACTGAAGGATGGTCAAACGGGTGAGCAAATCACGTTTTCTGACCAGGATACGCTGCACATTGGCCTGCGAGTCATCGTGCGGCTAATGAGGATGGAAGCCGTTGCTGCTGAACCGGTTCCGTTGCCTGAGCCCCTCGCTCAAGAACCGACGCTTCTGAATTCCAAGGAAAGCTCCCCGGACCGGGAGCGGGAGAATCTGATGCATAAACCACTAAACGAATTAACTGCCGCCGAATTGATCGAACTGCTTGAGCAGGAAGAACAACAGGTGGCCGAGTTCGAATCCAACCAGAAGTCTGGACTTCAGAAGTTGTTGCAAGCAGTAAAACAGGTGGGCGAGGGACCGGACCGCGAACCGGCACCCGCGACGATTCCACTGACAAGCCTGGAAGCTCCTTCTTCAAATAATCAGCCTGTCATTGAGCAGGAGATCCATTACTTGGTTGAAGAGCTTTCCGAACTGGTTGAAGATTTGTGTAAACAGATTCAATTATTTGCTGAAGCAGAGAGCGATGACGGGGCGGAGACCACCTTCAAAAAGCTCTTGAGAGAACAGCACGATATCCTGGAAAAGCTGGACACCATTGCTGAATTAATTGGGGACAAATCGGATCCGTCTCCTGTCCTGCGTAAAATTGCCTGATCGCTCGTACAAGTTCGGTGCCGGCATTTCCTCAGTTTCCTCACGAATCGTCTCTCCCGCTCGAATTGAAACCGCGTGCGCTCTGGATTAGGCTGGAAGGTCTGAATTCTTTTCTCACTTGATCAGTACGATCAATTACTTCGTGCGCGAAGTGTATGCAGCTCTCCGCTGAACAAGGTCGATTCCGATCTGAAATGAGATGTTGAATTCAGGTTCTCCCTTCTCGCTCCTCTTTTCGGAGAGACCCATGCCTGTCTGCTTTCGTTTGCTGTTCGTTTCCATGCTGATGCTTTCTCTATCAAGCTGGCTGAGTGCTGCTGAAGAAGAGACGCAGCCTGCTCCCACTCCCATTGAACAACTGCTGGCAAAACAGACCTTCGATGCCAATCTTCCGCTGCACGAAGTCAAGCAGTTTACCCGAAGCCGTATTACCCCCTTCCCGCAAATCGACAGCATTCCGGCTTGGGAAGAATACCGCGATCATCTTCGGAAGGAACTCCTCGACAAAATTGTGTATCGAGGCGAAGCTGCCCAGTGGCGCGACGCTGACTTTCAGGTGGAATGGTTGGAAAGTATCGAAGGAGGTCCTGAATACACCATCCAGAAGTTACGTTATGAAGCGGTTCCCGGCATGTGGATTCCGGCTCTCTTGTATTTGCCCAAACAACTGGAAGGGAAAGTTCCCGTCGTGATGAACGTCAACGGTCACGACGGTGATGGAAAAGTCGCGCAGTACAAACAAATCCGCTGCATCAACCAGGCCAAGCGGGGGATGATCGCGCTGAACGTCGAATGGATTGGCATGGGGCAATTACGTTCGCCCGGTTTCACTCATTACTGTATGAACCAGATGGACCTGTGCGGTACGAGTGGTCTCGCTCCCTTTTATCTTTCCATGAAACGGGGGTTGGATATCCTGTTGAATCATGAACATGCCGATCCGGAACGGGTCGCGGTTGCGGGACTCTCCGGCGGGGGTTGGCAGACCATTTATATCAGCTCTCTGGATGAGCGGGTGACTTTATCCAATCCAGTCGCTGGGTACTCCAGCTTCTTCACACGTGTGGATGCCCCGTCTGATCTGGGAGATTCCGAACAGACCCCTAACGATATGGCCTCGATCGCTGATTATCTGCACTTAACTGCCCTGCGGGCCCCCCGGCCCACCTTGCTGACAAAGAACGATCAGGATCAATGCTGTTTCAAAGCGTCGCATGCTCTTCCTCCTCTACTTGAGGTCGCTCGGCCGTTGTATCAGTTGTATGGCAAAGGAGAAAACCTGCGCAGTCACATCAATATCGTTCCCGGTACGCATAATTTCGAACGAGATAATCGGGAACAGCTCTATGCGATGTTTGGTAACTTCTTCTATGCCGACGATACCAGTTTTTCACCAGTTGAAATCGAATGTGCTTCGGAGCTGAAAACGGCTGAGGAATTATTCGTTCCCCTTCCTGAAGGAAATCGGGATTTCAACGTGATTGCCAAGGAACTGGCGGCCAGCCTGCCAATGAAATCACAATCGACCGACCCGGAAGCGGAACGGGTTCAGTTGGCGGAAATTATTCGCTTTCATGATTACCCCTGCACCGCCACCCAAGTCGAAGAAACCACCATCGAAGGACAATCGGCGGTCTATTGGCATCTGAAAATGGGAGCTGAATGGACTGTTCCTGTTATTGAGTTCAAGCCGGAGAACCCGAGCGGAACAGTGTTGATGCTCTCTGAATCTGGATCGACTTCCCTGGCGGAGCAAGTCAAATCGAATCTGGACAAGGGGGAGCGGGTTCTCGTGATCGATCCATTCTATTATGGACATTCCAAGGTTTCCCAACGTCCTGAATTGTATGCCCTGTTGACGGCCAGCGTCGGTGAACGGACATTGGGTTTACAGGCCAGTCAGTTAATGGGGGCCGTTAAGTGGGCACGGGAAACAGCCAGCAACGATCAACTTCGTATCCAGGCTGGAGGACCTCGCTCTGCTTTATCAGCATTGGTCACTCGCGCACTGGCTCCCGCTTTGGTAAATGAAGTTGAGGCCCCCCAAGCGTTTGGAAGCCTCAAAGAAATTATCAACAACAATATGCAGGTGCATCAGGCACCAGAATTATTCTGCTTCGGGTTACTTCAGAAATTTGACATTGATGACTTGAAGCGATTGGGAGAGGAGTAGCCCTCGTCTTCAGGAAGAATCAAGGTCTAATTTTTCCAAAGGGTTCCGGAAATAAACTCTCTTCCAGTTAAACCAATTTTATCTCGTTTTTCATGACTTATGAAATTAGAATAAAAGACGAGAAGATATGCTTACTTAACGGAAGTGATTTCTCATTTCAGAAAACGGATCGATTCAAATTTGAATCAATTCATTCAATCCTCGGTCGCGCTTGATCGAGGGGAGGTCATTCTTCGATGCAACAGGCGGAATTGATTATCCAGTCCGGCGCTCATGCCGGGCAACACATTCCCATCATCGGTTCCAAGCTAATTATTGGGCGAGAACGAGACTGTCACTTTCAAGTTCAGGACGATTTAATCAGCCGACATCATTGTGCCATACGCTTTGATGGGATTACCTATCGCATCCGCGATCTGGGAAGCCGCAACGGGACTTTTGTTAACGGCCATCAGATTAAGGGGGATGTCGTTCTGGTTCCGGATGACGAGATCATGATTGGCACGATGATGATGCAGTTATCACCCGTTGAACAATCGGGGATGGAGACGGAAATAGGAGAAAACCTGAATCAAACCGACATTATGGATGGCACGACCATCTCGAATGCCCCTCCCCCCATCCTTTTAGATGATGATGAGACGAACGAAATCATTATCCTTCCCGATCAAACGGGAGAACTCAACGGAGATTCTGAGCGAAAATCGGGTTAAGTTTACGGACAGGCATTGTCTTCCCCCTTCCCAGTAAGCGACTATCATAAGCGGTCAACCGGTATTTGTTCGTAAGTTAAAGCCAGTCTTCACAATCATCCTGCTTATGTTTTCTTCTCGACTTTTCTGGAAAATTTATTCGGTAACGACGGCCATTACCCTCATTTCGGCCGGGATCGTTATCTGGATTCTCGCTTTCAGGCAAAGCGAGATCATTTTGAATATGATTGACGAGCGCCTGCAGAATAGTGCCACCTTGCTGACCGAACAGATGGAGATTGCTTTTCGTCAGCCGCCGACTCCCGAGCTGCAGGAACAACTGCGCACGTTGCAGGAAGAAACCGGGACTCGTATTACGCTCATCGATAATTCCGGGCGTGTTCTGGGGGACTCTGCTGAAGATTACCAGACGATGGATTTGCACAATAACCGGCAGGAAGTTCGGGAAGCGATGCATGACGGAACCGGTTTCGCACAGCGTTACAGTAATACCCTGAACCGGAATCTGCGCTACTTCTCCAAGCGGGTTGGTTCAGAAGAGAACCCGTTGGGAGTCGTACGGGTTTCGCTCCCTGTCGAACGGGTTGATACTCAGGTGACGTCGTATCAACAGGTGATCTGGTTGACAGCCACCATTTGCAGTTTGCTCTCTCTGATTTTTACCTACATCATGGTGGGCCGTCTGCTAAAGCCGTTACAGGAAATTACCGAAGCTGCTGAAGCAATGGCCTCGGGCAAGTTGCGGCAGGAAGTGGATATTAACAGCCGCGATGAACTCGGTTTACTCGGTGAGACATTCAATACGATGAGTCGCACGTCGGCTTCCCGTTTTGAGGAACTGCAACAGAAAAGTCGCGAGCTGGCTGAAAACAGTGATCGTCTCGCGGCAGTCCTGGGCAGTATGATTGAAGGGGTGATTGCCATCGACTCTGATCACAGAATCATTTTTGTGAATCGAGCGGCGCAGAAACTACTTTCTTTGCCGGTGTCCGACGTTACGGGGCGAATTTATCTCGAATTGATTCGCATTCCTCAGGTACACGAACTTGTGAACACGGTTTTAACAGGTTATTGCCAGACCTCGCTGGAATTCAAATTAAACCCGTCACAAGCGACCGTCGCGGCATTTGGAACTCCTCTACCTGGCGAGAATGCCCCGGGAGTCTTAATCGTGCTCCACGACATCTCCGATTTACGCCAACTCGAAAATATGCGAACGGAGTTCTTTTCGAATGTCTCCCACGAGTTAAAAACGCCTCTCGCTGCTATTCAGGCTTATTCGGAAACGCTGCTGGAAGGGGCTCTTGAAGATCCGGATCATAACCGGAAGTTTGTGCACAATATCCTTCAACATTCCGAGCGATTACACGATTTGATTCTCGACATGATGCAGATATCTCGAATTGAATCGGGAACCGACCTGTTTGAGATCCATGAGGTTCATTTGGAACACGCGATCAATGTCTGTATGGCGGCGCTCGCTCCGCAGGCAGAGAGCAAACGGATTGAGCTCACTTATGAATGTCAAACAGACAATCCGCTTGTCCTGGCTGACGCAGAAGGTTTGCGTACGATTTTTGAAAACCTGATCGATAATGCGATCAAGTATACCCCTGAAGGAGGCCAGGTGACGGTTCGGAGCTATCTACAGACATCCGATGAGATTGAGGAGGTCGTCATCGAAGTCACCGACACAGGCCTCGGAATTCCCCGGGAATATCAATCCCGTGTATTTGAGCGGTTTTACCGGGTCGATAAGGCCCGTTCCCGAGAATTGGGAGGAACCGGGTTGGGGCTGTCGATCGTCAAGCACCTCTCTCAAGTCTTTGGTGCCGGGCTCGAACTGGAAAGCGAACTGCATCGGGGAAGCACTTTTCGGGTTACTTTCCCACTGGTGTTCACTGATCAAAAAGCCTGATTTTTTACCGATTCTATTGCCCGGACTTAACGGATTCTTCACATCCCTCAGTTACCCTACTTCCACAGATGCACTGCCTGATTGTAGATCACAACCTGATTTTCGATCACAGACAATCCCAGTCACGATTTGCTGATAGCTTCCGCGTTCGATGCATTTAGCTGGTCTGCCTGGAAAAATCAGGCGCTTTTGATTTCTGTTAAATATAATCTCCAGTAATCTTCCTGATTTTACGGAGTCCCACTGTGACGGTAACCCTCGACCATCAGACGACGGTTTCCCAGACCGTGCCTCATCATCGACACGAGACGAGAGACACTCCTGCTATGGCCCGCGAACGAATTCTGATTATTGAAGACGAAGCCTCGCTGGTAGAAGTGCTGACTTACAACCTGAAAAACGAAGGCTACGAAGTCTTGTCTGCCCGAAATGGACAAGAAGGCCTGGAGCTGGCTCAGCAGAAGTTACCCGACTTGATCCTGCTGGATCTCATGCTGCCTGGGTTGGATGGTTTGCAGGTTTGCCGCCATCTCCGCAGTAATCCCAAAACGGAAAACATTCGCATCATGATGTTGACTGCGAAAAGTGAGGAGATCGATGAAGTCATCGGTTTCAATATGGGAGCGGATGATTATGTGGCGAAACCATTCAAGTTGAAGCCGCTTATCCATCGAATCAAGGCCCATCTGCGACAACCATCACGAGAGCCAGATGCTCAGGATGTGATTAACAGTCATGGAATCGAAATCGATCGGTTGCATCACACCGCTCGTGCGGATGGCAAGGAGCTGAACCTCACATTGACCGAGTTCAAGCTACTCTGGATGCTTGCCAGTCATCCCGGACGTCCATTCAGTCGTTACGAATTGCTTGATACTTCTCGTGGAGTCGATGCGAATTCTCTGGAACGAACCATCGACGTCCATATTCGTTCGCTGAGACAGAAACTGGGCGATAAATCGGACCTCGTCGAAACGGTACGCGGTGTCGGTTACCGTTTCTCGCGGGAAGCCTGAAGCTTGCTCAAGATAAGTGGGCTTTTTTGAACCTCAACAGTTCTTCGGCACCTGGCTGCCTTACAGCAACTCGTCGATAACGGCCCCTTCCTTGATCGCTTTAACCGGTCGTCCGGAATGATCGAGGAAGGCGATTTCGGGGTCGATACCGAGTACACGGTAGATTGTGTGATGGATATCACCCGGGGTAACAGCACGTTCGACGGGATGCTCCCCTTTACTGTTCGTGGCTCCTACAATTTGGCCACCTCGAATACCTCCGCCTCCCAACAGGCAGAACATGGCGTTCCCCCAGTGGTCACGGCCAGGGGTTCCCTTGCTTAAGGGGGGGCCACCATTGCCACCATCGTTCATGCGCGGAGTCCGGCTGAATTCACCACACAGGACCACAAGCACATCATCCGATAATCCGCGTTCGGCCAGATCCGTAAAGAGTGCATGCACGGCTTTGTCGACGCGAGGAAGGTAATTCTCCATTCCCGTTTTCAAATCCCAATGGTGGTCCCAGCCTCCGAAATGACAGGTGACGAATGTGGAACCTGCTTCCACCAGGCGTCGTGCGAGCAGAACACTTTGACCCCAGGTCTCTCGGCCATATCGCTCGCGGAGTTCGGGGGATTCCTGATTAATGTCAAAGGCATCCCGGGCTCGGGGGCCAGTCACCAGATTGAATGCCTGTTGATCGAATTCATCCATCGCCGACAACATGCCCGACTGATCAACTTTACGTTGCATGTTGTCCAAGGTCATCTGTAACTGTCGGCGGTCTTCCAGGCGCTTAATGGAAAGTGATCCTGAGACATTCAGGTTCTGGACTTTGAAATCATCCTTGTTGGGGTCAGAACCTGTTTCGAAGGGATTGAACTGCTCTCCCAGATAAGTGGAACCGAAATAACCTGGTCGCAAGCCGACACTCGATGCCACGGGGACAGAAACATAGGGGGGCATTCCCGATTGTCGTGCTCCCAGCATATTGGTGACAACGGACCCAATGGACGGATTTTTGATCTGAGTATTGCCACCACTCACATTACTGGCGTAAGTCGTCAGCATGCGATGGGCTCCGGCGAAGTGATCTCCAGTGTCATGATGCAATGAACGGACGATGGAAAACTTGTCCGCAATTTGTGCTTGTAGCGGGAACAGTTCGGTGACATCAAATCCGGGGACATTTGTCGGGATCGGATTCCAGAGACCTCGATATTCCCGGGGAGCCTCCGGTTTCATGTCGTAGGTATCCAGGTGTCCGGGGCCTCCATCCAACCAGAGCAGAATGACCGAAGTGTTCTTGCGATCATTTCCGTTGGCGGCGGAAGTCGCTTTCGCTTCGAGAATTCTCGACAAACCAACGCTGGCCATCCCGGCGACGCCCAACTGGACGAAACTTCGACGAGACAAGCCATCACAATATCCAGGGGTTCGACCACAATCGATTTTTAACATCGGCCAGTTTCCTGCGAACAGGGAAGATTAGAGGGAGAAGTCGGCTGTACGGAAGGAATGAAAACGAAGGAAGCAGGAGTTAGCGCTGCAGACAGCCCCAATGAGGAGTTCCGTGCCGGGGGATAGATCAATATTTGTTGATGTATATTGTCGCCGATCAAAATTAGACCGTCAATACAAACTTCACCTGGAAGCTTACATTTTCGAAACAGGAAATTCGGTCGTATCGAGGTCATCTTCCTCAGCGAACTCCGGTTCCGGCTCGGCTTCTTCATGCAGCATTACCTGCCAGACCTGCTTCAGTTCGGGGCGACAACTGTCATCCGGTTCCCGTTCAGCATAGGCGTAACTGGTGTACCAGCGGGAAAGTTGCTTCGCCGAATTTTCAAACCGGTCGTGGTGACGTTCCAGGTCGTAACAGAATTCCATCGGAGTTTTTTCAGGAGCTCGTTCCTGATTCTGTTCGTACGCCCAGGATTCGAGTGCACTGAACGTATAACAGACAATTTCGGCGTTCGTTCTGTTCTCGGCAGTTCCGTCTTCAAACGGGTTTCGGTATTTACGGAATGGTTGAGGTTTTTCCTGAGGAGCGAGCATCAGTATTTGCTCGCGAGATTCCGATTCCTCTCCAATTTCTTCCTCTTCGGTTTTCTTTTTACCGAAGAGCAGGTACCACCAGCGCAGCCAGACTGCACGATACCGATAGAGCAGGTAACCAATGACAAGCAGGATCAGCAGACTGAGTAAACTCATCCCCAGCAGGAACCAGTTGAACTCAGCCGTTTGAACTTCCGGTTCTTCTGGAGGAGGCTCAGGTTTGAGTTCTTCTTTTTTCTCAGGTGGCTTTTGTTCTTCAGGAGGTGGTTCTGGTTTTACTTCGGGTTTCGCTTGTGGGGTTGGCTCGGGTTCGGCTTTCGGCTCAGGTGTTCCTTCGGGATCAGGTATTTTGCCAGTTTTTGATTCCGGATCTTTAGTCGGAGTTAATGTCGGTTTTTTCTCTTCGGGAGGAGGCTCAGAGGGAGACTGCGGAGGGACAGGGTCCTTCTCTGGATTGGGAGTCGCTTCCGCCAGCAATGTTTCCTCTTCAGGAGGTTTCTTTTGATCGGGTGTCGGATCCGTTTCGGGCTCTTGCTGATTCGGAGGAGTTTCCGATTCGGGTTCGTCGTTCCGTTCTTTCTTCTCTTCCGGTTTTTTGCGGGTGACGATGGCTTCCGGCTTTTTGTCTTCCTTTTCTTCTTCTTTCAAATCGACATCAAGGAGCATCATTGGATCAACATCGGGGTCATCTCGATCAACACCGTACCCCAGTTTGAATTGACTTTCCTCATGGTCGTAATAGTCGGTTCCGAATTTGACATCGGACAGCCCCGCCATTGGGCCAAAGTCCGCCAGCAACGAAGGACGAGGAAGGAAATAACTTCCGAGTAACAAGAGCAGAATCAGAACCGTGCCCGTTCCGATCCAGGTCGTCACGATTCGCATGGGGATCTGCAACCCTCGTTGTTTGAGGTATCGTCGTAATCCGAGCAGGCTGGTCAGAAGTAATAATCCGAGTGCGCCCGCCATATAGATCAACAATAGATTGAACGACAGTAGCCGTTTCTCGGCGCCCACGCCATCGGGCCCATCGACTTCAATAAGAAACTGTCCGAAGCCAAAGACCGGAATCGCGGCGAACGAGAAATACAAAATCCAGACACCTGGTGCATGTGGACGATGTTCTTCGTCGGACTTCTTTCGGAAGAGTCGCTTCCAGAAAGGAACTCGATGTTCGACTGGTTCCAGTCGTTTCTCAAAGCCGGTATGTTGGAGCAATCCTTCTCCGGAGGCATCTTCTTCGTCGTTAATCAAGGTGCAATCCCACGTCATCTTCTTGGCGCACCACCAGATTAATGCGGCTAGAATCATAGCGGGGATTGGTTTTTCAATGTAACTGATAATGGAGAGGCCGGTGACGATGGCAAGGGCGACGCCGTAAACTCCGGCGCGGATTCGTCCGGTATTGATCGAGATTCGAGAGATGAATACCGCCGCAAAGGTGAAGAAGCCCATAATGTAATACAGGCGTTTGGCGTAGTATCCTTGATAGAAAGTGTTGACGAAAAAGTAGAGCAAGCACCCGACCATCAACATGATCAACAGAGGGCTGAGGCTCTTTGCCAGCCAATCACCCCAAGTCTGATCCGACTCGTGGCGTTTTTTCTTAGGGATCGATTTCCGTTCCGGTCGCGATTTTGCAGTCGCTTTGGGTTTAGAAGAACTCGATTTCTTTTTCTTGCGGGCCATCACCATGCCTCATTAAAGAGAACCGCGTTATTACTGGTTTGTTTTATCAATTCGAGTTTAATCTTGTTTGAAAAAATCTCTCGTGTGTGCCACTGGAATCTGGCGATCAGACCAATTCTTGTGAACAGACATACGAAATATCTTCGATGTTATTAATCCGGCGGGTGTCGATTCCTTCTGCGATTAATCTGCCCATTGCCGTTGCCAACTCCCCTTCGTCAAACCGGATCAGAATCGCCGTGACGGCAAAACCTTGCCGCCGCAGGCTACCTAAAGTGGCTGCCGTATCTTCATCAACTTTCCCGAGAACGGCCACGATAGTTGCATCGCGCACCAACCGGGAGCGGGCTTCTTCAATCAGTTGGCTGAAACTAAGTCCGTCGGTTAGTTCGACGCGGGCGAGCGTTTCGCGAATCTGCATAAACTGATCGTGCCCCCGACGAGTCGGCACGATCAACGGACGCAGGCGGTCACTGGACGTTTTCATTCCCAGATTTTCCTGGGCGGCGTTCCGGCTACGGAATTCGGTTTTGTATCCCTCTTGCTGAAGCCGGTCGACGGCATCCCGGCCATTCGTAATCAGCCCGATTTGTTGGCCCAGCAGGCTAATTGCATTCGCCATTGAAATGACGGTCGTCACGGCCAGGTCTGATTTGTACGGCTCATATTCGATAGGGTAATTGTCCGCGTGAAAATCAAGCACAATTGTGGAGCCCATCACGCAAGACGGCTCAAATGTTTTGCAGTGTAAAACACCGGTTCGTGCAGAGGCTTTCCAGTGGATTCGGTTGAGAGGATCGCCAGTAACATATTCCCGCACACCAGAAATCCGAGAAGGATCTTCGAACAGCCGGTGTGACATGCGAACTTCCCCCATGGGGCGTCGCGATTCGAGCGAGAAACCGACCAACGGAACGACCCGGGGATAAACCATGATGTAGATCGGTTTCGTCAGTACCCGGTAGCGACGATTCAGCCCGAAGACGTCTCCACTTTCCAGCAGGGTCGGGCCAATCTGGTAATACCCGCGAGAGTGAAATTCGATCTTGTAAGTCAGTTTCTTTTGCGACTTGCTGCCAATTGACACGATTGACATTCGTTCGCCATCGATTTTGATTTTGGGCGGCTTCATCATCAACGCATCAATGGGAACAGAGTCTTCCAGAATGACCCAGGGAACCGGAATGGAGCCGTTGTTATCGATGCGTAATTCGATCTCGGCGATATCTCCGACTTCTGCTTCCTCGACCGAACAGATCCGACGAACAAAGAGATTTTCAACGGAGTTACGAGTCAGGTAATAACTGATCGCCAGCACCCCCAGCAACACATAGGTTGCGTACACAAAGAACCCCAGTTGCAGATAAATCGCAACGAGCAGGATTACAATGCTGAGGAAAAAAAGTCGCATGATGTTTCAGTAGTTACACAGACAAGGAGAGAATACAGAATGCTTGCGGTCAGGTTATGTCGCGACCGTTTTTTTCTGATTGATCGTGGGAACGGGAATTTCGTTCAGGATGTCTTTCAGAACGGCTTGCGGAGTAATTTTACGCAGCCGGCTTTCCGGTTTGATGATCAATCGGTGGGCCATGACTGAATGGACGATTTTTTTGACGTCATCTGGCATCACAAAATCGTGTCCACGAATTGCAGCCAAAGCTTGCGAGGCCCGGAAGAGAGCGATGGATCCACGAGGGCTGGCCCCCAGGCTGATATCGTCATGTTTCCGGGTCGCATGAATGATGGCAAGAATGTACGAGCGAACTTTGCTGTCCACATACACTTCCCGCACCGAGTTCTGACAATCGACAATGTCCTGTGCGTTGACGACGGGCTCTAAAGTGTCGATCGGATGGGCCAGTTGCAAATTCGCCAACATGCGATCTTCATCCTCCGGGTTGGGATACCCGAGGCTCAGACGAACCAGAAAACGGTCGAGCTGTGCTTCTGGCAGTGGGAATGTTCCTTCGTGATCAACCGGGTTCTGGGTGGCGATCACCATAAAGGGAGGAGCCAGGTCGTGGGTTTTGCCATCCAACGTCACCTTGCGTTCCGCCATCGCTTCGAGCAGTGCGGCCTGGGTACGTGGGGTCGTTCGGTTAATTTCGTCAGCCAACAGAATCTGCGTGAAGATCGGGCCGGGGCGGAATTCGAACTCGGCCGTTTTCGGACTGAAAATGGAAGAACCGGTAATATCGCCCGGTAACAAGTCGGGAGTACATTGCACACGGTTGAAATCACATCCGGTGGAAACCGCGAGTGAGCGAGCCAGCATGGTTTTCGCCACCCCCGGAACATCTTCCAGGAGGGCATGCCCTTCGCAAAACTGGGCGACCAACGCCATGATGATTTCCTGGCGTTTACCAATGATGACCTTCTCGACATTACCGATAATTTTTTTAGCGGTCTGGGTTACATTCTGCATGGGCACATTCTTTAAGGCTGAGATGTCGATCCCTTCGGGAGGCGATGGGGATCAGCAGTGAACAACGTGAGAAATGAACAGTTCGAAATTTGGAAACAATAAAAAACTGAGAAGCATCCAGCGAATGAAGCGATCCGTCGAAATAAGAGCCAAGCGAACAAAACGGGATTTATCAGGGAGATGAAAACCGGATTCTCCCCCTTTGGAGAGCTGCCGTCTTCGGGAGAGTTTTCTTCGATGGCGGGAGAATAGAAAGGCATTCTCTATTCCAGTCAGTGGAAGAACGGAACACAAGAGGTTCTGGCCTGGATTCGGTTCCTTTCTGCCTAAAAAACGCCTGTAAGCAGAGGTTTCCCCACTTAAACCGTTGATTCGATCTTCAGGAAGGTTGAACAACGTAACGGACGCTGGGCAGTAAATTTGGAGTGTGTGTCGGGGTGGGTGGTCTCTTTGGGGTGCTGAGAGTTAAATGGAAAAACGGACACAATGTTGTAAAGACAACATTGTGTCCGCTCTAGTCACGGCTATTGCCAGAGACGCACTTCAGCTAATTCCTTAAACGGAGAAGCCGAAGAGTCATCAACTTGTTTAATTAAACTTTTTCGAAATTATTTGTTATTCGCCGTAACTCCAGTCCAAGTGTCTGTACGGAAAGGAGATGCGGGCAGACCTGCTTTGTTGTACAGATTGCAGATCGGATTGTTGGCCCAAGCGTAACGGACCGCAACCGGAACACTGACCTCATCAGCGGAAACAACAATGCTGTCACCCTCGATTTTGGCGTCGGCCCAGTAGAATTTTTTATCTTCACCGGCAATCGCGAAGCCTTTGAGTTCCTCGCCTTGAGCGACCAGTCCGCCGCCGATGTGGTCAAACTGCAACCGGATTTTGTTCCCTTCGACTTCCATCGATTTGTAGGTCGGTCCTGAATAAACGACGTCCGATTTTCCGAAAACATCATGCAGAGCAATCTGTGCCAGTCGGTAACCTACGTCTTGTTTGTTGCGAGGGTGGATGTCGTCTGCTTCACCGATGTCGATGATCACGGCCTGTCCGCTATTTGGCAGACTCAACGTCATCGATTGTGCTTCACGCAGCTCCGCCCAGTCACTTTCTACAGGTTCTTCTTCCACTTTGCGGAAGTTTGCCAGTTGTACGAAGTAAAAGGGGAAATCTCCCTGTCCCCATTTCTCACGCCAGTTGGTAATCATCGCTGGGAATAAGGTGCGATACTGATAGGCACGTGATGCATTCGATTCACCCTGGTACCAGATTGCTCCTTGAATCGCGAAGGGAACCAGTGGGGCAATCATCCCATTGTAGAGAGAAGCCGCGCGGTGTGGGTGATTCGCATTATAGCCAAGGCCCGGTTTGCGTGGTTCGTCTTTACCGGCTGCTTTTGCTTCCGCGACTTTGACTTTCCATTCTTCAACCTGAGCATTGTATTTCTGCATAATGCTGTCGTGTTGGGCGATGATGCCGTTCCAGCGATCCAGAATTGGTTGAAGTTCTTCGATCGAAGTCAGCTTGTCCATGCTCGTCCAGGATTCCGCCGGAGTTCCTCCCCAGTTCGATTCGATCAGCCCGACGGGTTGACCAGTTTGTTTGAGTAGTTCTCTGCCGAAGAAATAACCTACAGCCGAGTGACTGGCGATGGTCTCGGGGCTACAGACAACCCATTCCCCTTCCACATTGTCTTGCGGTTCTGCCGCGACGATATGGGGGGCTTTGAACATGCGGATTTCGGGATACTTGGCGTTTGCGATTTCTTCCTCAGGATTGTTCGACCGTACCACCGGCCATTCCATGTTGGATTGACCACCGCAGATCCAGTTGTTTCCGACGATGACGTTGTTAATTTTGAGTTTGTCTTTTCGAGCAGAGACAGTGACGTCAACCGGCCCGAATTCGCTAATTGCGGGAACCTTCAGGCTCCATTTGCCGGAATCGTCCGCTGTTGCAGAAGCGGATTTGTCACCGACCGTCACGGTGACTTTGTCACCAGCATCGGCTTTACCCCAGAAGGGAAGTTCTTTCCCTTGCTGTAAAACCATGTTGTCACTGATGATATTCGGCAGCGTGATTTCCGCTGACAGAGAGGTCGTCATCGCCATCAATGCTGTCAGTAGCGACAGCCGAAACAAGTGCATCTTTTTCATAATATTTCCTCGCGCAAGAGTGTAAGGTTCACCACCATTTCTCTGACCGGAGTGTTTTCAGCCAGGAGAAGATGCGGTGCAGAGTTCGCTCAATTTGGGGCAATAATCCCTTTCCAAACTACTCAGACCCACCAGTGGATGCAATCGTCAACGCCAGCTCTCCTTCGGGAAATGATGGCCCAAATCAGCGTAATCTGACTTTTCAGACAGGAGGAGAGAACGAATTGGCCCGGTATTTCGGGGTTCGAGATCGGCTCACGGACATAAAGAAAACGGGAAATTCCTAAGTTTCCAACCTCGCTTGAACTGACTGTTGCCCTGAAATTACGTAAACACTTCCGTTTGCCTACCTGGATGGGATATGCTGAAAAGGAAGCCTGTTTGATCCTCACCCACCCAAAAACAGGCTTGATTCCTACCACGACTCTCTCCCTCCTGAAGTCTTCCTTCCAAATATGGCAAGAATTGAAATCATGAAGAACCCTCGTTCTTATTCGCTGGCGTTCCTGTTGATGAACGCGATTTCAGTCCTCTATTCCCTGCCGTTGACCGCTGCAGAGACTCCCCTGCGGACGGTCGCCGACCGAAAAGTGGACATCGAGCATATCAAACTGGATCTCTCTGTGTCGTTTGAAGAAGAGACCGTCAGCGGCACAGCGACGCTCTACTTTCAACCGTTCGATGAAATTACCCAGTTGACACTCGATGCGGTGGCACTGGATGTCAGAGCAGCTCGATTGGTATCTGCCAAAGAAGAGGAACCAGAAGATCTCAAGTTTGACTTGACAGAGTCCTCGCTGACCGTAACCTTTCCGAAAAAACTTGCCCGGCAAACCGACTACCAACTCGCGATCGATTATTCCGTGCATAAGCCAAAGGCTGGATTGTATTTCACCGCACAAACAGAAGCGGCTGCTTCCAATCTGGTTTGGACGCAAGGAGAGCCTGAAACAAACCGGTACTGGTTCCCCTGCTTTGATCATCCACATGAACGACAATCGACGGAGGTCATCGTCACCACCAAAGCCGGGTTCTCCGTACTTTCCAACGGACGGCTGGTTTCCAGAACGGATCTACCGGAGACCGAACAGGTCAAATATCACTGGAAGCAGGATGCCAGTCATGTTTCTTATCTCGTGACGCTCGTTGTTGGTCAATTTGAAGTGGTGGATGAAACATGGAACGATATTCCAGTTCAGTACTACATCCCGCCGAACCGAGCGGAAGATGTGGCCCGGACGTTTGGAAATACCAAAGAGATGATCGCTTTTTTCAGCGAACGCTTCGGGATCGATTATCCGTGGGAAAAGTATGCACAGGTGGTTTTGTACAACTTCAGTTCCGGTGGAATGGAAAATACGAGCGCCACTTCTCTGCATGATGGAACGTTGATAGACGAACGGGCCAGCCTGGATACATCCAGTGACTGGTTGATTGCCCATGAGTTGGGTCATCAGTGGTGGGGGGATCTTGTTACCTGTAAAAGTTGGTCCCATCTCTGGTTGAACGAAGGTTTTGCTTCCTACTGCGAAGTTCTTTGGGACGAACATCGAAATGGAACGGATGAACGGGACTATCATCTGTTTCGGGAAAGTAGCAGTGCCCGGTCTTCTTCGGCTTTATCGAAACCGATCGTAGATCGGCATTATGAACACCCCACCGGCATGTTCGACGTACGTGTTTACCCGAAAGGAGCCTGGGTCTTACATATGTTGCGACGTCGAGTCGGTGACGAAGATTTCTTCCGCTGCATTAACCGGTACGGAATTGAATATTCATTCAACACGGCCGAAACCGATGATTTACGCAAAGTGTTCGAGCGGTTACTTGGCCTTTCCCTCGAACGTTTCTTCTATGACTGGACCGAGCGTCCCGGGCATCCGGAATTGAAAGTAAAGACTTCCTATGAAGAAGCGAAGAAAAAGGTCCGGGTCGAAATCGAGCAGACTCAGAAATGGGATCCGTTTCATTTCCCATTAAAAATCGAAGTCTGGGGCAAAGAAGATCAGACGGCAGTACTCGAAGAGTTTGTTACCGAGAAAAAGGGAGTCTACTTTCTTGATTTGCCGACTGCCCCCCAGTTGGTACGCATCGATCCGGAATTCAGTTTGCTCGCCAAAATTGAAGAAGAGAAAAGCCGCTCGTTATGGGTAAAGCAGCTTGAGGAAGCACCTTCAATTGTTGAGCGAATTCGTGCAGCAGATCACCTGGCGAAATCGACGACAACTGAAGATCTGAAACTACTTCAGAAAGCGCTTCAGGATGATGCGTTCTACGGTGTCCAAATCGAAATTGCTCAAGCACTTGGAAACGCGAAAACCAAAGAAGCTCGAAATATTCTGATTGAATCACTGGAACATTCTCACCCAAAAACAAGACGTGCGGTTGTGGATGCACTCAGACAATTCGAGAAAGACGATGTCGTCATCGCAGCCCTGGAGAAAAAACTTGAAACGGGTGACGACAGTTATAACGTCGTCGCAGCGACGATCTCTGCACTGGCCAGTGTTCGGCAAAACGCTCCCCTGTATAAAACGATCGAGCTACTCGACCGCGATTCCCATCGAGATGTCGTTCGTCGTGCGGCGCTGGAAAGCCTGGGATACTGTCATGATCCTCGCGCATTGGATTTGTTACTGCAGTGGACAGGACCCGATAAATATCACGCCTGCCGTCAAGCGGCGATGGAAGGGATTGTCCGCTATATCAGTGAGAACAAAACGCCTCTCGGCCAGCAGAAACAGATCGTCACCCGACTGGCCGAGTATCTGAATTCGCCGGCTCCCCTGACCCGCCGCTCGGCCTCATCGGCTTTGGGAAAAATCGGCGAAGGTGCCCGCAGTACTCTCGATAAATTGCGCCAGATGGCCAATGACGATCCCGACGGGTGGACTCGTGTCCGCTCATCCTCAGCCGTCCAACAGATTGAAGCTGCGAATAATTCCCGTGACGAAATTAAAACCCTGCGTGATGACATCGAAAAACTGCGCCAGCAACAAAACGAGCTGGACAATAAATTCGAGGGGCTAGAAAAACCCTAGCGAACTTGAAGCTCAATCTCATGGATCACTTTGAATGCTGCGTGATGAATTCCCGCACCTTTTGTTCAATCTCGGGTGCGTTGAAGCCGTTACCTCCATGTCCCAAGCCTTCGAGCATCATCAGTTCGACGGGAAGTCCCGCCTCCTGATAGACGGATTCCAGACGATGTGCCTGAGCGGGAAGCACTGTGGTATCTTCGCTTCCATGCAGGATGAGAAGCGGTGGGTCATCCTGGGTGACGTGCGTGACTGCTGAAGCCTGTTTTGCCAATTCCAGCTTCTCTTCAACTGGCCCACCTAACAGCAGATAGACAGATCCTTCCGGGCTACTTGTCTTGGCGGGTTGGGTTTTTGAACGCAGAATAAAATCGTGTGCCCCGAAATAATCGACAATGCCTTGTACGCGCGAGGATTGATCGAGGTTTCCTCCCACATCTCCTTCCAGCTCTTTGACGTCTGCCGAGACTCCCAATAAGGCCACCAGCATTCCTCCCGCACTGGAACCGGCGATGACAATTTTATCCGCGTTGTAACCGTACTTCTCCGCGTTTGCTCGTAACCAGCGAATGGCTCCTTTGCAGTCGTGGATCTGGGCGGGGAAGATGGCCTTGTCCGTCAACCGGTAGGAAATACTGGCGAGGGCATATCCGTCCTGGGTGATC
This sequence comes from Planctomycetaceae bacterium, assembly GCA_020426395.1. Classification (GTDB taxonomy): domain Bacteria; phylum Planctomycetota; class Planctomycetia; order Planctomycetales; family Planctomycetaceae; genus Polystyrenella. The sequence continues at coordinate 3,678 of JAGQQC010000004.1, read as the reverse complement.
CACTCGATCCGCGGATTCTTCCGAGTTCCTTTTCTCCAACCACCTCCATGAATCCAGACTACGAGCGGAGGTTGTTCTACTCCTTCCGGAAGGTAGAGGTCCAGTTGTAAGGAATGACCATCAACATTGGCGTATTCGACGTCCGGGATCGTTTTCACTTCCGCCTGCAGATTTTCAATACTGCAGAACAAACCCAGAATCAGGCAGAGAACAATTGAGCGACGCATTAACATGATCCAGATCCTTAAAGTGGGCATCAGTCCCGAGCAGAAGTTCATAAAAAAGCGACCTTCATCGTAAGATGAAAGTCGCTTGAATGCACCTCTGAATCGAAGAATTCGGGGCAGGAAGAAACCTATTCGGTCGATTCCGCTCCGTTCGGTTGATAGACCCCCGGGAAAGTTATCTCGCAGAAAGAACGGAAGTTCTCTCGCCACTCCTGCCGCTTGGGTTCATCCAGAATCACAGCGATGTCTTCTTCGATCGTACCCAATTCGGCCGCTAATCTGGGACGGAATTCACGTCGTAGTTCAATCAGGTCATCCAGATTTTTGCGGAGCGCTTGTTTTACCTGCGCACTCTGTTCTTCATTCAAGTCGTACTTCCGCGTGATTCGCCAGTGAAGGCGTTCCACCATCGTGTCGGACTGTTCTTCGAAGTTCTCCATGCGGTGACGAATGAACTTGACGGTCAGCGCCCCTCCCGTAAGGACACCACCCCCAAAGATCAAGAGGATCAGTGCCATCTGGAGGGCGATCCGCCAGCGGCTGCGACGCGGTTTTGGAAGAGTGCGGGTTGGCTCACTGACGGGAGCGGTTGGTTCCGGTTCGCTGTTCATTATCGTAAAGCCACCTGTACTGCTTGAAGCATTTCGAAAGCGGGGTCCGTCAGTTCGAACCAGGATTGATAACCGATCATCATTGCAATCCCGGCTGCGACCAACGAACCGGCGGTAGAGTACCACCAGACGCGATCGGAGAAGGAGAAGATTTCCACTTCTTCTTCCGTTTCGAGTCGGTGGAGGACAGCCGCAGTCACATCGACTTTCGGAGCTGTTTCCCCGCGGGCCCGTCTCGCCAGACCTGTTAACAACTGATCGAGATCGACATCAGGTTGATATTGTGGTGTGTTCGTATTCATGTTGTTCCCTGCTCCTGCAGGAGTAATTTAAGTTTTTTTCTGGCCCGAAAGGCCTGGACTTTGACTAACGACTGACTCCATCCGGTCACTTCCGCCGCTTCCTCGACGGTGTGTTCCTCCCAATAGATCAAAGTAAGAATCATTCGATCTCGAGGAGGAAGTTGTTCCAGCATTGCGTGGAGCAAATTACCCGCCTCTTCAGCAGATTTGGGTTGGTCACTCGTGGCTTCTGTGGAATCATAGGTTATCTGGGAAAGTGAAACTTTTTCTTTCTTGCGATCTTTCGCTTTCCAGTAACGATACCCGACTCGAACCGCGATTTTTCGCATCCAGTGTAACAGGGGTGATTCAAATCGAAAGGATCCGAGGGACCGATAGACTTCCACGAAAACATCCTGTACCAATTCTTCGTGAATGTTGCGATCCCTCGAAAACCGCCACATCTGGGCGGCGACTTCTTGTTGATACCGCTTCACCAGAGAGGCGAAGGCGGCACTATTACCGGTTAAGGATCGTTCGATCCAGTCGGTTTCTTCTTCCGTGATCATCTGCAGAGCGGAAGTCGCTTCCGCAGGCTCTGCAGATTGATCCGCATGATGAAGAGACGCTTCTGATGCTCTCATGATCTGACCGGTAACAAAATGAAGGAGAATAAGGAATGTTATTGGGAATGGGGAAGGAGAAAACAAGTTGTGACAGCCAAGTTGTATACCAAATCGACTGATCGTATCCAGAGGAGTTGAAGGATCAGTCTGCTTTCCGTTCCATTCAGTTTGAGTTTTCAAAATGGGTAGTGAAAAACTCGAACAGGTAAACGGTCCAAAGACTGATCCTCCCGGGCCAACGCTCCTCAACAGACTACTCCTCGTTTGCCTGAATTTTTTCGTGGAACTTTTTCCGTTCCGCCCGATTTTGATCGATGACCGACCGAATTTTCGTTTGTTGTTCTTCGGACAAGACTTCTTTCACATCTCCTTTGAGATCACGAGCCAGAATGGCAGCGTTCCCGATGGCGTCTCCCAGTTTGTCAGCAGCCGCTTTGATTTCTTCATCAGTGGCGGCTTCAGCCAGTACCTGATCGACCAGTGCCATACGGGCTTCTACCAAGGCGCCGATTTTCGATTTAATCTCGGGGCGATTGTTCTTGACGATCTTTTTCAATTCCTGACGTTGATCGTCCGATAGGTCAACTTCCGACCGGAGCACCATCCAGCGACCGATATTTCCGGACATCATTTTGCGGAAATCATCTCGGAGCGGTCCGTTCAAAAACGGAAAGCGTTCCTGCAATCGCTCACGAACTCGTCCTCCGGCGCCCTCCCCCTTAAAGAGGATATCTTCCGATCCATTTTCCGCCAGCATCAAAACAAAGCTGCTGTCCTGTGCCAACGTTCCCTGTAGTTCAGTCACGGCATTCACTGTGCTGATCGTTTCGCCGACTTCGGCCTGCATATGTTTGATACCGGCGAAACCGAGTACACACGCACTCCCCAGGACGGCTGTCCAAATTAATCTCTTTGACATGTTTTTCTCCCAATGTGATGTTTGTGAATTGATGGCAGCAGACGGTAGGTGAGTCTGCTGTCCTATGGGAAATTTCAAAAATGGTGTCTGGCCAGACGTCCCATTTCCCCTTCAGGACAACAGTGATCCGCCAGCGAACAGGGGTTACAGTCGACGGATCACTTTTCTCGAAAATTGATTTCGATCAGAAAAATTTGACGGTGATTGGCTAGTTCTGGTCCCTGTCCGTTGTGTTTAACCCCTTAAATAAGACAGGATTAGGGCAGGAATCGCTTTAGCCCGCTCTTACATCCCCCAACCGAAACGGACGCTCGATCATGAACCGTTATATTTCCGAATTTCTGGGAACCTTCTTCCTCGTCTTTGCCGGCACCGGGGCGGTGATCACGAACATCGTCAATGAAAACACGGTGACCCCTCTGGGGATCGGAATCGTCTTCGGGCTGATCGTGATGGTCATCATCTACACGATCGGGGAATATTCAGGGGCACATATCAATCCGGCAGTCACCATTGCCTTCTGGTCTGCCGGTCGCTTTGCCACCAAGGATGTTGTTCCCTACATCATCGCCCAGTGTCTGGGGGCGACCGCCGCCAGTGGCGTGCTGGGTATGCTTTTCGGAATCATTGGGAACATGGGAGGAACGGCTCCCTATAAGCCTGACTTCGAATGGCAATGCTTCGTGTTGGAAGCTCTACTGACTTCACTGCTCATGTACACCGTGATGTGTGTCTCCACCGGCTCGAAAGAAGTCGGCACCCTCGCCGGTATTGCCATCGGCGGATTAATTGCGCTCGAAGCGATCTTCGCCGGACCGATCTGCGGCGCTTCCATGAACCCCGCCCGGTCACTTGGCCCCGCCATTGTCTCGGGGCAACTTAGTGTCCTCTGGATTTATTTAATCGCCCCGGTACTCGGTGCCCTGCTCGGTGTCTTCTTCTGGAAAATTTCCCGCAACAACCCGGCGCCGGTTCAAGAAAATATTTGAGCCAACGAGGTAGATTGTCGAGAGC
>JAGQQC010000049.1 GCA_020426395.1 Planctomycetaceae bacterium | reverse complement strand
TTTTGTTGCCGATCTCGCCGTCGATTTTCAGCACGCCATCGTAGTTTTTCATGATGTGATCGACGACGGGGCGAGTGAAGGCGTATTGGGTGTCGGTGTCGATGTTCATTTTCACGACGCCGTAAGCCAAGGTTTCGCGAAGCTGTTCCATGGGAGTTCCGGAACCACCGTGGAAGACGAGGTCGAACTCAGCTTCTTTACCATATTTGCCCATAACGGCTTCCTGACCTTGTTTCAGAATTTCAGGGCGAAGTTTAACGTGACCCGGTTTGTAACTTCCGTGGACGTTTCCGAAGGTCGCGGCGAACATGTAACGGCCCAGGCCATCGAGAGCTTCGTACACAGCCACCATGTCTTCCGGGGTTGTGTAAAGTTTCTCGGCGGGGGCATCGTGGTTGTCGATACCATCTTCTTCACCACCGACAACACCTGCTTCAATTTCGAGGATGATTTCGTTGGCAGCACACTCTTTCAGAAGATCTTTGGAAAGATCCAGGTTTTCTTTCAGCGGAAGCTCGGAAGCATCGAGCATGTGTGACTGGAAGAGGTTTTCTTGTCCATTCTCGCGACGACGGGCTGTCTCGGCGATCAGTGGACGCAGGAAGGAATCCACCTTGCCAGGCTGGCAGTGGTCAGTATGCAGAGCGATCAGGACATCGTAACGCTCGGCGAGTCGATGACAGGCTTCCGCCAGTACGATCGAACCAAGAACCATGTCGTTCACACCGAGTCCTGAGGCGAACTGACCTCCTCCGGTGGAGACTTGAATAATTCCGTCCGATTTCTGTTGGGCGAAGGCTTTCAATGCCCCGTTGATCGTGGCGAGTGAAGTGATATTGATAGCGGGGTAAGCGTAGGATCCTGCCTGAGCGGCATCAAGCATCGCTTCGTATTGTTTGGGTGTTGCGATAGGCATAACAACGGCCTCTTTTCAGTTGAAGTGACATTATAAGTGATCCTAAAACCCTCTGATGGGTCAAATTGAACCTTGTTTTACAGGTTGTAGAACAGCCACAACCAGGTTTTAGGATGGGTTCTTGAGATTTAAGACGAGTGAAATAAGGGAATTACCAAATTGCCGAGGTATTCAGTTCAGAGGAAATCGATTTATAAAAATCTTTCATCCGAGATGAAATCCTGTGCTGTGCCTGATCCGCTGAATTCATCCAAATTAAACACCCGGCTGGTAAATTAAAGGATCCAGCAGATAACAGGTGCGGCGTTCTCATGCGGAAGTGCGCAGTTCCTTCGGCGTATACCTGCGGAAGCTCACTCTGAGCGACAGGAGAGAGCAGGGGCTTCCTTCTTCCAGAAGGGAGAAGCGGGGTCTTGAGGAATCAGACCAGTCCGCCAATCGGCACTTAGTTCGAAAACAACCAAAAAACAGGCGGTTCGGGTCAGTTTCAGGCCAGTGACCTCAATATAGCACTTTGTGGTCCGGTTTTCTACTCTGCCGAGATTGAACTTGATGCCGCCAATGGTCACTTATTGCGGTTCATCTTCGCGCCGGCGGAAGGGGTTCAACTTCTTAGGCAAGTCGTTCAAATAACGGAAGGGCCGCACAAGCGGGTTTTGACCAGGAGTGTCTGTGCTCTCGTTCACCTGTTCCAGATTGAAGGAAGGTTTTTGCGGGTTGATGGGGATGACCTGCAAGTCGTCGACATGCACTTCCCCCATGCCGGTTAACTCCATCGAAACCTGGAATTCGTTGTCGGTATCGGCCACGCGCAGGAAGGAGAATCGTTGCCAATCCTGTTTATCGTACCAGCGCAATGCGCGGACCTCTCCGCCCAGGTTGTCGTAAATCATAAACCCGTCGTCGCAACGTTGAATAGGACGTGCGATTCTCAAGTACCCGCTGATGTAGAGCAATTGACCTTGTTGTACCGGGATTCGAGGCGTGTTGAATCGGATGGGAGATTTTTCCAGATGAACTGGTAACTCTTTCTTGTCGTCAGTAACTGCCGGTACTGCTGCCAGACGGAGGGAATAACTTCCTTCTTTAGCATCTTTAGTCAGCAGGGCACCACTGCGGATTCCAGGGACTTCTTCCTGAAAGTTTTCCCAACCGGATTGAATCAATTCAACCGTTTGATCCGTTTCGAAGTTTCCAAGCGGGAGCAGGTTGTGGTCCGTGTCGAATTTGCTTCGTCCCAATTCTTCGATCATCTCCCAATGGGAAGGGAGCGAACTGAAAGCGATGGTATATGGACTGGAGACGGGTGTGGATAATCTCGGGAAGACCGTTTCGTGCCAGATTTGAAATTGCACGGAACGAATTAATCGCAGGGCTGCCTGACTTTGTTGTCGGGAGTCCTGAAATTGTCCCCGTTGCAGGAATTCTTCTGATTGGTCGAGCAGCGATTGAGCATTGGCTAGAAGATAGGGAGCCCGTGCCATTGAGGGAACCCGTTGTGCTTCGGAGACACCCTGTTGATGGAGCATTTCCACCGTTGTACGAACGCGGGCCAGTTTTGCTTTCCCCAGATCGTAACCAGTTTCGGCAGATCGGCGTGCGATCTGGGCAATCTTCTCTTCCAATCGACTGACCTGATCTCGATTGCTCGTGAGTACGATCATGGCGGTTTGATCAATACGATCCAGCGTGACCTTCGCTCCCCCCGCGACAAATTCGCGTTCAAGATATTTCAGACCGGTGGGAGTGATTTGATACGCTGAAGCGGTTTCCGGAACACTTGGAATAATGACTGAAACATTCTCTGCAGAGGAAGGCCCCGGCACGTATTGGCTATATTGGTTGTAGCAGACGGCGAGGAGTAGTGACCCGTATTCCTCACTTTTGATCACACGACCTTCAATGACCGTCTCGTGGGGTTGTTTTTGCTGACGAACTTCTTCTGCCGTCACCAGTTTGGTGGAGGAACGGAATAAGTTACTGGAAGAAAGTCGTTCAGTGGGAATCGCGGGTTCAAATGGAATAATTCGTGGGTGCCAGTCCCCCCGGGCAAGCCAGGCATCGATGAGCGACAATTCCAGATTCAAATCAGTAATCGCCAAACGACGTTCGTAAGCTCCCGGAAAGTCGGAAGCCAGTGGCGTTGTTGTCCAGAAGCCGATCGCATTGCAACCTGCTTGAAGTGCACAAAACGTTTGCAAACGAATCTGCTCCGGTTCGACAACCAGGGAGTATCTTTTCGAACGCGGAGAATACAGAAATCGCGAAGCAGGTTCGGTTTGAATCCAGGTGGACATAAAGATGCCGGGGATCGCCTGTTTTCGTTTCTGCATTTGAAAATCTCGGAACCGGTCGAACGACATCGAAGTATGCAGTGGATGACGACTGCTACTGAGCATCGTGAAATGACGCGAGATTTCTTTCTCTTCTCCCAATACGTCCACCATTAATGGACGCGATGCTTTCTGATCGGATCGATAAATCTGTTGCTTCCAGTCGATCAGCTTCGGATATTCACTCGCCGGGACGCGGGCGCCCAAATTCCAGAAGAGAATTGGAAGCGTCTCGATCTCGAAAGGAGCGGGACTGACCCGATAGGCATTCGAACGAGACTTGTCCGGCGGAGGAATGTAGGGAGGGGTGGCGGTTGCCCACAAATGGGAACGTCGCAATTCCTGTAAATAGTTATAATTTTGATAATCCTGCACCCAGACAGTGTTCACTCCCGTCAGCGCAAGCGATGCGGCCGAATCATTGTGGGAGGGGATCATGATCGGGAAGAAGGGTTGCCCTTGCACTGTTAATCGATCAAGGCGAAATTCAAACGGCAAATTCCATGCTGATGGGCCAGGTACTGAAGGGTTCACACTCGCTTGTTGAATGCCGGTCGGTTCGCTTTTTTCCGTAGCCGGGCTCACGACTGGATCCATGCGAAGTTCATCAAAAAAGAACTCCGATTCCCCGGTCGGAATTCGACAACTGAAATAAAGTTGATCGACATACATGTCCCGCAAGTTCAGTTGCGGATAATTTGTATCCTCGCGCAACGTTTGCAACCGGTGGTTCATGGTTCGTTCGTCAGTCTGGCAAGTCAGTTGCTGCCATTCATTCGCCAAATTTGTGTACGGTTCTCCTCGTACATAAAACTGAAGTGGTTTTTTATTCGTTCTGGGATCCGTCTGGTGGGGCAGGGTGACCCGTAACCAGGAGAGTGCCGTCTGCCGATTGCTGCGAAACCAGACAGAGATCTTCAAATCAGGAATAACACGCGCGGGAGGCAGATCCAGGTAGAAATCAACCTGTTCGGGGTAAGGATTGTTGTTCCGGATCTCAAATCGTTCGGATGCTTTTCCCCGGATCAAAATGTAGTTGGAGTGCGAGTGTTCGAGGATATCAACGCGCGTCTTGTTCTTTGTCCGCGCCTGCCACTTATTCTCCGGACCATCAAACCCGTAGCGCACTTCCTCTGCGTGCGAAGAACGGGCGACAAAGCAGAGCGCCGGTCCTGCGATCAACAGCAGAAACAGTAGGGTTCGAATACGGGGAGAGAACAACTTGAAGTGCGACCCTTCCGTGGGTTGGTGTCGGTCTCATTTTCCGGGACCCGTCGATCCCGTAAAGTCTTCCTGGAGACCGCATTGTGCCTGATTCTCCCCTTCCGAACCGGCCTGGATTCAGTTTTTGAAAAATGTGCAATATGCCCAATTTTGATTCAGGTCATCAAGCGGGCCGATGTTGCCCGGAAGCAACAGTTTTCGTCAGGGGGCGAAACGCGATTTGAGCCCTTAGAATACAGAAGATCCGCGATTTAGCCAATAGTTTCTGTTGCCAAACGGCATCATGGCTCAGAATTGAGCCGAATTTTGCTGTTGGTCGTAAGTGTTGTCTCAGTAATGGGTTACGCCCAACCCTTGCGAATAGTCTCATTTCGGTACACAATCTGTACTTATCGGAGGCAAACACCACGGAGAAAGAGAGACTATGAACAAAAACGAACGATTCCTCGATCCTTCCGAAAGCGAAATTCCCCAGGAACTGGTGAAACTCGGCCGCGTGATTGCCAATCTGCCCGAGGAGATTCAACAGGAACTGGAAGCCCCCTTCTGCGAAGTGGTCGATGTTGTCAAACGCCGTCGCCGTATCCTGAACCTCGTTCAGGAAGCCCTGTCACAACTTCGGCTCGATATCAAATACCTGATGTTCGACCTCGAATCGACCCGTAAAGAACGGGACGAAGCGATTCAGAAGCTGAACGAAGCCTGATTCGTACAGCCAGCAGAAATTCACGCATCTGCAATTTCTGTGGTCGGCTCTTCTTTTCTTGATTGCGACCACCAGTGCGCTAGTATTGTTCCCGTCAGCATACACCCAAAAGTATAAACGGCGGGAGCAATCGCAGCTTCGGGCAAATCCGCAAAGTGTGTGGTCGCCATGACGGTCCCTAACCCGGCGTTCTGCATACCCACTTCCAAGGTCAGTGCTCGCCGCTTATTTTCCGGTATCTGAAACGTTTTTCCCGCACCATAACCGGCCAGGTAGCCTCCCACGTTCAGCAGGATTAAAAAACCGAGCAGACTGGGGGATATCGATTGAAATTTGTCTCGATGCAGAGCGACCACTGTGGCGATAATCCACAGAATAGCGAGATTCGCCACGGGGACACCGAACCGGTTCGTCAGGGAATTCATCGACTTCCAGCTTCGGCTGAGGAGATGCCCCAATATGACTGGCCCCACGACGGTCAGCAACAGATCCCGGAATAGTTTGAGGGGATCAAATTCGACGTGCTTGCCAATCGCCAGATACAGCATCCAGGGGACCACCAGCGGACAGAACAGGGTGGCAGAAGTCGTTAAGCTGATTGAATAGCTCACGTTTCCTCCCGCCTTGTGCGTTAACACATTGGAAGCCATCGCCCCGGGTACACAACCCGTCATCAAAATGCCAACCTGGATTCCCGGTGAAAAAGGGTAGATTGAGACAATGAACCAGGCGAGCAGCGGCATCACCGTGTATTGAACGGCAGTTCCGGAGAGGACCGTGGGCCACCGTTTGAGTACCTGCGCGAATTCATCCCGAGGTAATAACGCACCAATCGCAAACATGGCGACGGCAAAAATTGATGAGAGGGCCGGCTTGGTGGCGACAAACGGAGTCGGCCAGAAGAAGGCGAGCAGGCTGGAAAGTGTCAACCAGATCAGCAGATAACGTTGGATCATCGGGAGGAAACTTCAGGGGAAATTGTTGCGGCGGCTTTCGATACTGGAGAGGAAATTCGACGATCAGGCTGATATAATCCGGCTCCTTGTTCAGGTTCAAACCCCCTCTGTCAAAACGGATCTGCTGAAACGGAACCCGGATGTTCGCCAACCTGACCACCTTTCTCCGCGATCTGGAAGAACGAGACGATCTCCACCGTATCTCGGCGGCTGTCAATCCGCAATTCGAACTGGGAGAAATCGTCCGACAGTTCTGGAACAATCAACCCGATCAGGTCGGCCCCGCGATTCTCTTCGAACAGGTGATCGGTTCTCCCTTTCCTATCGTGGCCAATTTGCTGGGTACCGAACAACGCCTGTGCCGGGCGTTAAGAGTCGAGTCCTTCGACGAATTGGGGGCGCGAGCGCTCCATCTGTTTCAACCAAACCTTCCCGTCGGGATGCTTGGTTCGCTGAAACTGTTACCGCAGCTTGGGAAGTTAACCCATCTGAGTCCAAAGACCGTCAGCCAGGGCCCCTGTCAACAGGTCGTCAACATGGGGCGGGAATTGAATTTGCTTTCGCTGCCTGTACCACAATTCTATCCCCATGAAGCGGGTCCACTCATCAATGCGGGTCAGTTTTATACACAAACTCCCGATGGCCGTGTGCAGCACGTGGGTACGTATCCGATTTTAATCATCGACGAACATCGCCTTGCCATTTTATGGCAACCCACTGATCAACTCGAATCTCTCCATAAACAGTATCAGGCCGCCGGCCAATCTCTTCCGTTTGCGATTACGGTGGGAGGGGATCCGGTCTCTTCTCTAATGGCCCACTTCCCGATTTTATTTGGACTTGAACCGCTGGCCTGGGGAGGCTTTCTTAAAAAGAAGTCGTACGAAGTTGTTCCCTGTCACAGTAACAAATTGAAGATCGCTGCCGAAAGTGAATTCGTTATCGAAGGGTTTCTGCCCGCAGATCCGCAGGTGATCGATCAAGAGGGGATCGGACTTCCTTTTGGTGAAAACGGTTTCACTGGGATTGTTCCCCTGGCAGAAGCGACCGCGATCACGCATTCCAGCAAACCAACCTGGCAGACAACGGTCTGGGGAGCAGATTGCCCTGAAGAATACTGGTTACGCAAAGCAACAGAGCGAACGCTCCTCCCTCTCATCCGCATGTTTCATCCCGAATTGACGGATCTCAATCTTTGTCGCGCGGGGCATGGCCGATTCATGCTCTTCTTCAGTTTTCGGAAATCATACCCGTATCAAGCTCGCAACTTGATGAGTTTTTTGTGGAGCCTTCCTCCATTCCAATACTGTCGATATATGATCGCGGTCGATGCGGATATTGATGTCAACCAGGAGAAAGCCGTTTGGCATCAATTCAATCTCGTTTGTCATCCCGGTCGGGATACCATGTTCCACAACGGTCCGACAGAGCAATTCGATGGCAGCCAACCTACTCAAAACCCACCGGGAAACCGGCTTGGATTCGATGCCACCCGTAAGCGGCCAGATGAAGCGGGATCTCCCCGTTCCGAAGCTGTTTTGGAACTGGAACCCGAGTTCCAGTCCGCTGTAAAAAGCCGCTGGTCGGAACTGGGTTTGTAATCAGTTTCATTTTAATCAACGACACTCACCAAAGGATTCTTAAATTGATCACCCGCATTCAGGGCGAACTCGTTCATCTGACGGACACGGTTGCGACGTTACGTATCGGTGCGTTTGATTATGAAGTGCTCATTCCCGAATTCGTTCGTCGGCATTTGCAGTCCAAAATCAATACGGAAGTGATTCTGCGAACGATTGAATACCTGGAAGGGAATCCGCAACAGGGCCGGCTCGTCCCGAGGATCATTGGGTTCATGTCGGATGCGGAGAAGGAATTCTTCGAGATGATTTGTTCGGTCGATGGTGTCGGGGTCCGTAAGGCACTCCGAGCGATGGTGCGACCTGTTCGGGAAGTCGCGACTGCAATCGAAGAGCAGGATGTCAAACAGCTAACCACCTTACCCGGTGTCGGTCCCGCGGTAGCAGAAAGAATTGTCGCCAAGCTCCGCAGAAAAATGACGAAATTCGCCCTGATGGTTTCCAAAGATTGGCCCGAGGAAGCTGGGGGTGTGGATGTGATGGGCGAAGGGGTCGAAGCGCTCATCAGTTTGGGGCATACATCCAGCGATGCCCGTCAGAAAGTAGAAGCCATAATGGAGACCGGCAAAAAATTCAAAACAGTCGAAGCGTTGCTCACGGAAATTTACAAACAGCAGCGGTAACCGTGGCGTGGTCTGTTATTTATCTTTCCAGAACGATTTGAGTTCGTCAAATCCCCGCATGGGGGCCTGACCCGATTTGACTTCTTCCGTCAGTTTCGGCAGTGGCTTTTTCGGCTTGTCTGAACGATGCCGTTTCTGCTCTTTCCGTGGTGGACGAGCCTGAGCGGTCGTCTGTTCTGGAGCGGCGGTTGACGAAGAAGGCTGTTTCTCGGGGCGTTTTTTTCGCCGTCGTGTTTTCTTCGGTTTCTCATCGGGGACGACCGGCGGGGCGGCGGGATCGATCAATGTTAACGAAACGCGGCGGCGTTCCTGGTCAATTCCCATCACCCAGCACTGAACGACATCTCCCACTGCAACAACATCGTGCGGGCTCTTAATATATTGCTGACCAAGCTGGCTGATATGGATCAAGCCACTATCTTTAAGACCGATATCAACGAAGACGCCAAAATCGACCACATTCAGCACCGTTCCCCGTAGTTCCATGCCTTCTTGAAGATCGGAGAGATTAAGAATCCCGCTTTTGAAAATCGGGCCTGCCAGGTTTTGACGTGGGTCGCGACCAGGACGACACAGGTTTTCCACGATATCGAGGAGTGTGGGCAAACCTGTCTCCAGTTCGCCAGCCAGATCATCCAGGGACAACTGCGACAATTTTTCCTGGCGTTCTTTGATCGCCTCGGCGGACGTGGAAAGGGCACTTGCTTCCAGGTCCACTTTTTCGAGGACCTGACTGGCGGAACCATAACTTTCCGGATGAATCCAGGTTTGATCGAGGGGTTCTTCGCCGTTGGGAATTTTAAGGAACCCGGCTGCTTGCGTGAACGCGGCTTCTCCCAGTCCGGGAACATCTCGTAACTGTACCCGGTTTCGGAAAGGGCCGTTGGCTTCACGCCATTCGATCATCCGGCGGGCAATCAACTGGTTTAAGCCCGAGACGTGTCGCAACAGCGAGAAACTGGCTGTATTGAGATCCACCCCGACGTAGTTCACACACGATTCAACCACTTCATCGAGCGACTCGCGCAGAGAACGGACAGAGAGGTCGTGCTGGTACATCCCCACACCGATATGCTGCGGATCAATTTTGACCAGTTCACTGAGTGGATCGAGCAGGCGTCGTCCGATCGAAATTGTTCCGCGAACCGTGGCGTCTTCTTCCGGAAATTCTTCACGGGCGATATTACTGGTGGAGTAAATACTCGCGCCCGCTTCATTCACGATGACATACCGCACGTCGGGCGTCAGTTGGCTGATCATTTCGGAAATCAGTTCTTCCGTTTCCCGACAGGCGGTGCCATTGCCAACCGCAATCAACTTGACGCCGTATTCATTCAGAAGCCCAGCCAGTTTTACTCGGTTGGAGCCTCGTTTTTCTTCGGAGCCGGTGACGTACATGACATCGTGTTTTAAGCAATTGCCATGTTCATCAAGAACTGCCAACTTGCAACCGGTGCGGAAACCGGGATCCACCGCCAGAACTTTTTCCCCCCGGACAGGAGGTTGTAATAACAGGTTCCGCAGGTTCCGGGCGAAGACTTCCACTGCGTGGTCTTCCGCCTTTTCCGTCAATTCCCGTCGAACCTCTCGTTCTAAGCTAGGGTGAATCAGTCGACCTAAACAATCCTGCAAGCATTCTTCGAGGAATGCCTTAAACCGGTGACGATCCAGTTGGAGATGTTCTCGGGCTTGCTGGAGAACTTTCTCTCCGTCCCAGTTGAACTTCACGCGCAGAAAATTCGATTTCTCTCCCCGATTGATTGCGAGAATTCGGTGCGCCGGAATTTTGGCGACCAATTCGTGGTAGTCGAAGTAATCTCGAAAGGCTTGTGCTTTTTCAGTCGGCTCCCCAATGACCGAGACAACGAGTTCTCCAGTCTTCCAGGCGATCCGACGACAGATTTCGCGGAGATCGGGTTGTTCGCTAATTTGCTCGGCGAGGATATCAGAAACACCCTGAAGTACGGATTCCCGATCGGGGAGTTCTTTCGATTCGTCGATGTAGGAATCAGCCGCGGCGTTCAGATCGGTCAGTTCTTCTACCTGACTCCCAACTTGTTCGGCGAGTGGTTCCAGGCCCCGTTCCCGTGCTTGGGCGGCGCGGGAACGACGTTTGGGGCGATAGGGGAGATAGAGATCTTCCAGCCGTTTCAAACTGTCGGCTTGTTGAATCGCCGTTTTGAGTTCCTCCGTTAACTTCCCTTGTGAATCGATCAACCGGAGGATCGTTTCGGCCCGTTCCATTAATTGGCGAGCGGATTTCACTGCCTGGGCAACGGCTCGAATCTGCTGCTCGTCCAGGTTGCCCGTCTGCTCTTTGCGGTAGCGCGTGATAAAGGGGACGGTGTTCCCTTCATCTAATAACTTGGTCACTCGCTCGACCTGTTCGATTTTCAGGTTGAGCGTCTGCGCAATTTTAGCAAAGTCGGGGGAAACTGAATCAACCATACGGGTTCACTATCAGGGAAGAAGAGGTTACAGATTATCTGATGGACAGCAACGATGTGGGTTTGAAGTCAGAGATAACCTGCGAACGAATACAAATTACTTGTCTGGCAACAGAGTCTAAACGGATAATGGCAGTCTGAAATAGGTTACTGAAGACAGCCTTTTTCAATCTATTTCTCTTATGCTGAAGCAATAAGTGATCGTCTATCTTAAAGAAATTTATGTGGAAAGGAATAGGAAGAGAGTCGTTGGGAAGGTAACTCACTAAGAGAGGTCAGTATTGGAAGAGTTTATCGTACCGCATCCCTTCTCAGGAAACAAATTTAGCCGAACAAAAATTAGCTGGCTCAGACACAAATTTTCCCAGGTAATGAGCATGCAAACGGATCAATAAACAGACATGGGTCGGGGCGATTATCGATTGTCCCGGTGTAAGCGAGAGAACTGACTACTTGTTAACCCAACCGGCCAAACTGTTTATCAAGATCGGCTCGAGATAACGTGAGTGCAGTCGGACGTCCGTGGGGGCAGTGATGGGTATCGTGAAAGAGATATCGTTGCTCCAATAGACTGCTGATTTCCTCCGGTTTCAGCCGTTGCCCCGCTTTAATCGCGGCCCGGCAGGACATCGTATGCAACAGGTGGTCGATCAAATCGCGGCGATCCGGTTTTTTACCGGGGCGGTCCAGTTCTTCGGCGACGTCATGAATGAGGTTGGTCATATTTGCCTTGGCGAGCATTACTGGGTAACGATCGAGCAAAACGGTATTTTTTCCAAAGTCTGCGATTCCAAAACCAAGTTGGGTCAGAACATCCTGGTTATCGAGCAGAACTTCGACCTCCCGGTTGCTCATTTCAATCGGGAGGGGAACCAGTAACTTTTGGGATTCGACCGCCGAGTTAAGTACCCGCTCGCGAAACTGTTCGTACAGAATTCGCTCATGCAAGGCGTGTTGGTCGATGATCGTCATCCCTTCTTCCGTTTCGGTGATGAGATAACAGTCGAGTACTTGAATTGCTTTACTTAATCCGGTAGCTGGAACCGATTGAGAAGAAGGCGTTTCGCCATCTGTCACTGGTTTTGCAGAAAGGGAAGAGGAATTTGCTAGCTCGGGGTAAGGTTGAAACGGGGCCGTTCTTTCCAGAACTGCGGCTAACTCCCGCGGGGAATAAGAATGCCCACGGCTGGGTTCCGGTTGCCACGATTTGACTTGTTCGTTCGCCCAATTCAGGAGTTGTTCTCGAGTTTCATTCTGCTCTGCTTCGGTGACATCCGGTTGGCCTTCTTCCGTGCGCGGAAGACTCATATTGGAATTCAAATCAACTGAGAGGAACTTCGTACGAAGCGTTGAGAGGAGCAGGCGATAAAGTTGCTGGCTGTCTTCAAAGCGAACTTCCGTTTTCGTTGGATGCACGTTGACATCGACGGTTTCCGGCGGAACCTCCAGGTAGAGAAACGCAACGGGGTGCCGACCGACCATCAGCAAGCCTCGATACGCTTCGCTCAAAGCATGTTGGAGCGACCGGTCCTGGATCCAGCGGTTGTTCAAAAAGAGATATTGCAGTTTTCGATTGGAGCGACTCAAACTGGGATGGCCCACATATCCCCATAATCGGCAGGGGCCAGCTTCGCTTTCGACCCAGATCAGTTTGTCGGTCAGCTCGGTCCCGTTCAGCATTTTAATACGGTCGAGTAGATTTTCACTGGCGGGAAGTTCATAAACCGTTTTTCCGTTGTGTCGCAACACCGCATGCAAGCGCGGGTTTGCGAGAGCAATGCGGCTGAACTGTTCGCTAATATGCGCGAACTCGGTTCCGATTGTTTTCATAAATTTTCGGCGGACGGGGGTATTGCCAAAAAGTTGCGTGATTTCCATCCGGGTTCCGACTGGGCATCCACACGGTTTGACTTCGCCGATCTGACCACTCCGGACTTCCAGTTCACGGCCCGTATCGGCATCGGGTTGGCGAGAGCGGATATGTAACCGGCTCACTGAAGCAATCGAGGCAACCGCTTCCCCTCGAAAGCCCATCGTATGGATATGGAAGAGATCGTCGGCATCCTTGATTTTACTCGTCGCATGACTGGAAACCGCCAGCAACATGTCGTCAGGATGAATGCCTTCTCCGTTATCGACGATGCGGATCAGTTCGCTTCCCCCTTTGACGATGTCGACCTCAATGCGCGTAGCGAGCGCATCCAAGCTGTTTTCCATCAGCTCTTTCACAATGCTGGCGGGACGCTCGATCACTTCGCCCGCGGCGATTTTATTGACGACGTGGGCGTCTAACTGATTAATACGGGGCATAACTCCATTTGCCTGTCGGAAAATCGTCGATGGTTACTGCGAAGAATGGCGGTGAATAGGGTGTTCGTCAAATCACTCGGCAAATTATAGCAGAACCCGCTGCCGATTTCTTCTCCCGGCTCAACACGTTATTCTGGGGCGGAGAAGAGCGGATACACGCTTTCAATACCGAAATCAGGTTTATGAGGAAGATCAACGAGGATGAAATCAGCGAAATCGCTTCGGGAAGAGGCTCTCGCCATCTGGAAGGCGGGCGTGGCGGCGGTCGATTCGGCACGGCTGATTCGTGAGAACCTGTCTGTTGAACACGGGGTGTTGTCCATCGGGGGAGAGTCATTTGAACTGGAGAAACTGAATCGGGTAATCGTCGTGGGAGCAGGTAAGGCGGGCGCGGGAATGGCGACTGCCGTGGAAGAAATTTTGGAGCCTGCCTTGGGGGAACGCCTCGTCGGTTGGATCAATGTGCCGGAGGATTGTGTGGTACCGCTTGAGCGAATCCATCTCCACGCCGCGAGACCGGCCGGCGTGAATGAACCGACCGAGCAGGGAGTCCAGGGAGCTGAAGAAATATTGAAGCTGGTTCGTTCAGCGGGTGAAGGGGATCTCGTACTCGTGCTGATTTCAGGCGGAGGTTCGGCTCTATTACCAGCGCCAGTTTCGGGAATTACTCTGGCTGATAAACAGGAAGTCACCCGGTTTCTGGCATCGGCAGGGGCGCCGATTGAAGAGTTGAATCTGGTGCGCAGAACTCTTTCCGCAATCAAAGGGGGCGGGCTCGCTCGCGCAGCGGCGGGGGCCAAGAAGATTATCTCACTCATCATTTCAGACGTGATTGGTGATCCTCTCAATGTGATTGCTTCCGGCCCTACAGTGGCAACAGAGGATTCTCCCCAACAGGCGATAGACATCCTCAAACGTCGGGCAACATTCGAGCGTCAACCACCTTCGAATGTCGTTGAGTGGTTGAATCAAGCAAGTCAAGAAACTGAATCGACGGCACCATTCCCACAACATGTTTGTAATATCCTGATCGGAACGAATGCCGTTGCATTGAACGCCGCAGCAGTGGAAGCGAAGCAAAGGGGATACGAGGTTGTTTCTCAAGGGTCTAACAACTCAGGCGAGGCGTCTGTTGTGGGAGTTGAAATGATTCGACGTTTAGTTCAACTTCGCGATGAAACGGAGCGGGAGAAACCGATTTGTTTACTCAGTGGGGGTGAACCGACAGTCACGTTGAAACCGACCAATCAATCCCGTAAGGGGGGACGCAACCAGGAATTGGTTTTGGCAGCGTTGAACTGGGCGATGGACCAAAGCTTGGAGCGAGTCGCTCTGCTATCCGGCGGAACGGATGGCGAAGATGGTCCGACCGATGCGGCAGGCGGTTTTATCGATGAAGAGATCCGGCAGCAGGTCCTGGAGCAGAAACTGAATCTGATCGAGTACCTGGAGATCAACAACGCCTATCCCTGTCTGGAAGCGATTGGGGGCTTGCTGAAAACGGGGCCGACGCACACGAACGTAATGGATTTGCGGGTCGGTTTGGTAGACCGAAGTTGAACTGGTAAGTCTACAGTTCGAGTTCATCCAGAATGGATGAAAGTTCTTCGTCCAGAAAGGACGTGGAGGTGGGGTGGTCTGAGTGATCGAGATTGCGGCCCAATAGCTCATCGTTTTCCGGCAAGCTCTCCCGCAAGATTGGTTCCCGATGGAGCGGACCATCTTGCGGAAATTGAGGAGCAGGTGATTCGGAGATGGCTCGCACAACGAAGAGTTCGTTCTGAGCGGATAAGTCGATAATTTCTTTGGTGTTCGCGGCGTCATCGCGCCACCAGATTTCGCAGACCGGTTTCAGATAGTTTTCCCGATTACTGCGAAGCACACGTCCAATGCGAGAGTCGTTCAGCTCTACGAGCGATCCGATCGGAAAGATGGAAACAGTGTAAAGTAAAGCCCGTACGACGTCGCGATCAAAGTTGCCAGCCCGCACTTGATATAGGATTTGCTCGATGGCCTGGTAAGGCAGAGTTTCTCGTTCGGCATCTTGCTTTTCCAACAATAAGCCGACATACGTATCCGCAACAGCGGCGATCTTGGACAGATAATGGATTTGAGGACTCAACCGTCTATGTGGATAGCCTGTCCCATTACAGCATTCGTGAATCTGATAAGCGATCAGGCAGGAAGTTCCTGGTAAATCAGGCCAGCGAGTCAGGATATCCATGGTGAAACCAGGATGTTTGGTCAGTTCCAGTTGTTCCAGATGGGAAAGTTGTTTGGAGGAATGAATCAGCTTGGGATTGATTCGCATCGCGCCGACTTCATGCAGGAAGCAACCGAGCGCGAGATCATTCAATTCCTGTCGATTCAACCCCAGGATGGTTCCCATTGCAATGGAGAGCATGCTTGCCTGATAGCCATGTTTCCACGGCCCCGTGTATTTTCGGGAAGTCAGGTTGGTATTCAGAAATAAATCAATATCGCCCCGCAGATGCTCGAAAGAGCTATCGAGAAGTTCATTGCAGCTTTGAGAATTCTGAACCTGCCCCTGAATAATGTCTCGGAACAGCTCTTCGCTTCTTCTCAAATTCTGTGAGAATTCCCGCTTGAGGTGAGAGGCCAGAATGGGGTCGTATTGGGCCTGTTCTTGTGGAGCGAGCTTATGGATGAACGATTCGGGGATCGCCCCCCAGCGACTTCCAGGCGAACGGGTATCGAAGACATTCGTCGACGATTTTTTCGACTTTGGTTTTGCTTTGGGTTTGGTTTTGACTTCAGGTTCAAAATGCCGGCTGGAATTTTCTTGTGTCTTTGTAGAGGAACTTTCCAGTTGCTCAATTCGCGTCAGGTTGAGAACCTCTTGTGGAGCGACGCGAACTTCTTCAATCCCTTTGTTTTTAAGCTGAACAACTAAACTTTCCGTAAGTGTTGTTCCGGCGGCCAGCAGCAGTTTGGGCGGAGTGCTTTCGGAATCGAATACGGGGGAATAGAGCATCGCCCCAATTCGTAAATCCGAGATCGAGAACCTGGCCAGATAGGAACTGGCGTTATCTCGAGTTGTTTTAGTCTTTATTGTGCTGGTCATGAGGACTTTGAATCTGTCTTGGCGGAGATGGGAGGGGATTGACTCCGATGCCCGTTCGGTTTCCAAGGAGAGGGAAAACTCATTACCCCTTCTCAGAATGCGTATCGAAGTGGACTCTATCTGCTCCGGAAGCAGAAACGGCGGTGCCTGGTAGAATTACCAGAGACTGCAGTCTAAACTTAGACCGTGGTTACACT
>JAGQQC010000499.1 GCA_020426395.1 Planctomycetaceae bacterium | reverse complement strand
CGTCATACTGTTTTCGGTAAGCAACAGGGACTGATTTTTGTGGCTGGTAAATATTTTCCCACGCATAAATCAAACAGGCATCCAGGGCAGCTTTTTGAAGTTCACGATTGGCGGGATTCTCAGAAGCAGGAGATAAAGCTTCCTCCAAGTTCGGAATATCGCGAGGAGCTACGTAGTGTGCCACATTTCGGATTAGTTCTGCCTGAATGGAAGGCGGCAATTTTCCGGCTGATAGGGCCCGTCCAACGGGTGCCAGGTGATCGACCGGACTTCCCGGTTGGCTGGCGAGTACTCGGCACCAGGCTTCCGCAGCCGCAGCCCGCATTTTTAGACTCAATTCCAGCGTTCGACTGTTCTGATTCCGTTCGCCTTGAAATGGGTTGAGCGAATCCAACCAGTCAGATTGATCCACGTCCTGATTTTGGCGGACAGAAGTCGGTTTCTCTTCTGCACGATCGGGAGACTGCCCCCGTTGAACCGTAATCGGTTTTGACGAAGACTCAACTTCTGTCGTGGGAAAAAAGACTTGATACTGACATTGCCCTAACACGATTTCTTCAAGAACAGGAGCAATTTTCCGGGCCGCTTGTGGATCGGTATTCGCCCAGAGGATCGCCGCATTCCAACCACTGAGTGAGGGAATTCTGGCTAACCGGCTGATCATCGGTTCTGCTACAACGGGACTCGGTCGGTTGCCTTCGTCGATCGGATCGGAAGAGATGGCAATTGAAAAGGTTGTTTTCGCCGGTTGTAACAGGCTCTCTACTAGCTCCGATGTTTTTTCTGACGTTCCGTATTGCCAGCGATGACCAGATGGAGCTTCGTTCGATTCCCAATAGGATTCAATGCGCCAATTGGAATTCGGTTGCCATTCATCTTTATTCAGTTCTTTAGAATAGTTCGCCAATTCCGGATTCAAAAAAGGTTGTGCGAGCGCCAAGGTTTTCATGGGGCGCAGCGAGAACCCTTGACAGCCTGCCAGTAAACAAACCGTCAATAAAACAAAAGCGAATCGCAAATGTAAAGAAACCATTAGCGCATACGCACAGGAAAAGCGGACAACGATGAAATGGCCGTCAGCAGGAGAAGGAGAGAGCCGTGACCAAGCGGACGAAAGATAGCATTTCCAGGAAAATCAGCCTATACCGGTCTTTCAACATGCTCTCGCGAAGAGAAAACGGTACACGAAACCTCACACAGGAATTGTCATTTTTACAACCAGGAAACAACGCCGTCGTTCAGAACTGGAGTGGTCTTGAGTCAAATCAATTTTTCCGTTAAAGATTCCGCCTGAAAATCTCTCTCTCACCAGTTCAATAATATCAGCGTATCCCTGACGAAGTCATTGGCAACGTCCGTTGCCCCATTGCCTAAACTTTTATCCGATGATGTTCTCGATATCGGAACAAAGCCGCAGTGGATAATTGACTCGTCTCGCTTGGAGAACAACTGGAGTCTCTCTAGTAATGAGCCGTAGCATCACAGCCACAGTTGCACTTGTCCTGATTCTGGGAAATAGTGCGTTCGCAGCTTCTCAGTTTCCCTATGAAGCGGTCGTCCAATCAGATTCGGCCCTGGTACGAAGCCACAACAGCCAACGTTCCGCAGTGACGAACGAGTTAAAACAGGGTGACCTGGTCGTGGTCTATGCGCATCAACCGGGCGGATGGTACAAGATTGTTCCTCCTGAAGGGAGCTTCAGCCTCATTCCCCAAAGTATGGTAGAAGTTCGCGCCGATTTATTCGGCAAAGGGATCGTCCTGCAAAACAACGCGCCCGCTTATATGGGAAGTGCTGTCGGTGACATGAACACCGGCGTGCATAACAAACTTTCAAAAAACGATGAGGTGACCATTCTTGAAACGGTTACCATTAACACTCAACGTGGTCCGGTCGAAATGTACAAGATCGCTCCACCCGCTTACGAATATCGCTGGATTGAAGGTCATCATCTTGTCCCTGCTGATCAGTTGGAACAGAAAACCACGAATCCATTCGCCATTCAGCAGCAAACGGAAGCGTACAGCCCGACGCCATCGAAAGTAGACCCATTCTCACAAACAGCTTCAGCTCCCCAGCCGAAAACCACTGTCGTCAAAAGCGACCCAACTCCAACGAGTAATTCAAAAGGAGTACGACGCTCGGCGCCTCCTGTCGCTGAGGTTGAGGCTGATCGAACCGCATTACGCGAATTAGATCTCGCCTTCCGGGATATGATCGATCTGGATCCGGGTGAATGGGATCTGGATGGGCTCGAAGCTGCCTATCATGAACTGCAGAAACAAACACAACACAAAGCAATTGCTGGCCAAGTCGATTTGCGTCTGGGAGCAGTGAACCGATACCGTAAAATCAAATCGGAATACGACAGCTTTATTCAACTGACTTCTGGCACTACAGATCGAGAAGTAGCACTTCGTCAGCAACAACAGCAAATCGCAACAAATGTCGAGAATGAGCCAACCGAAGTCTCCAGCGTAGATCGTTATCTCGAATCAGGGGGAGGTCCCGTTTTGGGCGGTGCCCAGTTCAGACCTGTACAACAACCGGTCGAAGTTGGTGCAGTCACTCCAGAAGGTCCGCAATTGAATCCCAATGCAGAACCAACTCCCGCCACCATTGTTTCCACTCCAGGTGGAACGAACAGACCGGGCGATTTAATCGGCGGCCCTCGCCTGATGGAGATCCAACAACCGGCAAACGGCCCTGTTCTGGGAACTCCACAGGTCCAAGGCCCGGCCACTCTTCAGGAACCGATACTTGAAGAACAACCAGCCCCCTCACCCGTCCAACCTATCGCCCAGATCGATTCCGGAGTCCCCGAATTCGACGGGGCAGGGATCATTCAGCGAACACTCAATCCGAAACCGGGACTACCACAACATGTCCTGACGAGTCCGCAGGGAAAAATTATTTCCTACGTACAACCCCGCGGCAATTTGGACCTCGATCAATACATCGGTAAGTCGATGGGGATCCAAGGCGAAATCAACTTCCGCCAGGATCTGAATCGCCACGTACTGGTAATCGACCGTATGATGCCAGTGACATTGACGCGTTAGGCAACAACAAAGCGGAGAGACCTATTCACTCGATTCTGTCGAGGAATCCAAGCTTCTGTCGACTTTATCCTTAAACAGGATTGCGAAGAAAACCAGGACT
>JAGQQC010000498.1 GCA_020426395.1 Planctomycetaceae bacterium | reverse complement strand
TCCTGGACGACGGATTTGTCTGTCTGGTCGATCTGATGGGAGAAGACAGTTCCATCGTGCAAGCGGCCCGAGTCAGTTACGGCGAAGGGACTAAAAAAGTCTCTGACGACCGGACCCTGATCCGTTATCTGCTTCGGCACCGGCATACGACTCCATTCGAGATGGTCGAAATCAAATTCCTCGTGCGCGTCCCCATGGATTGTTGGCGGCAATGGATTCGACACCGGACGGCCAATGTCAATGAATACAGCACCCGCTATTCCATCGCGATCGATGCCGCCCAACAAACCGATCCCACCGAATGGCGGTCACAATCCCAGACCAACCGTCAGGGAAGTGAGGACTATCTCTCCGAAGAATTGGGTCGCAAACTGACGGAAGACGAGAAGTCACTGCAACGCGAACTAAAACGGGTCTATGAAGCCCGGTTAGAAGCGGGGGTCGCCCGGGAACAGGCTCGTAAGGATCTTCCCCTCAGCACCTACACTGAGGCGTACTGGAAAGTCGACCTGCACAACTTGCTCCACTTTCTCGCGCTGCGTATGGATTCTCACGCCCAACTTGAGATCCGCAACTACGCCACGGCGATTGGTGAAAACATCATCCAACCTCTTTTCCCGGTGGTTTGGGAAGCGTTCCAGGATTATCGGATGCAGGCATCCTTCCTGACTCGTCTGGACCAGGGAGTAATTAGTCGCCTGATGGCTTCCGCCGCAAGTCAGGGAATCGCGCCACCGTTCAACAAGGAACTATTCCTGGAATCGCAAGACGAAACCTGGAAAGAGCTTACCCGCTCCCGCGAACGGGACGAATGCTGGAGCAAACTGCTTCGATTGGGGATTGTCACTGAGTAATCAGATAGCGTGACATTGAGTATTCAAGTCACCCTTTTGATTGACTGGAACGTCGGGGTCAACGAGAGATTAAGCTGCTTGCTGGTTGGCTGCATCTGCTGTAATCGCTCGCATGACCTTGTTAACCGCATTCACGATATCCTGCATGTCTGTCTCGTTGAGCGTCGGATGAACCATGAACATGAGGCTTTGCCCACCAATCTTGCGGGCCACGGGAAGTCGTTCGGCTGGTTCCAGGTTGTATTTGGCAAAGACCTTTTCAAAGTAGATCTCCGGGCAGGCACCGCTGCCGCAAGGAATTCCTTCAGCCTGAAGCGCCGCCACGAACCGGTCCCGGTTCCAGTCTGTGGGTAAAACATCCAGGTCCAGCAGGGCGTAGTATTTGTAGTAACTGTGCCCGAAGTCGGATCCCGGTTTCAACACTTGAATTCCGGGAATCTGTTCGAAACCTGCATCCAGAATTTGGGCGTGGTGTCGTCGCGCCGCGATCCAATCGGGCAAGCGTCTCAACGCAACTCGGCCAATCGCAGCCTGCATTTCGGTCATTCGCCAGTTCGTTCCCAAATCTTCATGGAGCCACTTGAAGACCGTTTTGTGTTCCCGCCGATAAACGGCATCCCAGCTTTTACCGTGATCCTTGAACCCCCAGGCCCGTTCGTGCCATTCAGCGTTATTCGTCACCAGCATTCCACCTTCTCCGCCACAGGTCATGATTTTGTCCTGACAAAAAGAGAAGGCACCGATATCACCCAAAGTTCCCACCGGGCGACCTTTATAAGTCGCCCCATGACATTGGGCGCAATCTTCAATCACATATAGCTTATGTTTGCGGGCGACTTCCAGAATCGGATCCATATCACAAGGCCATCCGGCCAGATGCACGGCGATGATCGCTTTCGTGTTTGGAGTGATTTGTTTGGCGATTGTTTGAGCGGTGATATTATGGCTGATAGGATCAATATCAGCGAAGACTGGTTTCGCACCGCACATCATGATACTGCTCGCACTGGCAACAAACGTCCGGCAGGTCGTGATCACCTCATCCCCAGGTTGGATTTCGAGCGCTTTGAGAGCCAACTCCAGGGCGAGTGTTCCGTTCGCAACGAGCACCCCGTATTCCGCATCGCAAGCAGAAGCGAATTCTTTCTCGAAAGAGCGACCTTCCTGACCTGTCCAGTAATTGACCTTGCCCGATTCGAGCACTTCCTGAACGACGGACATCATCTCCGCATCAAAACTGGGCCAGGGAGCAAAGGGTTTGTTTCGAACCGGGGTACCCCCGTTCAATGCGAGTGACGCAGGTGTGATGGGAGATGATTGCATGGGTCTGTCCTCTTTCTTCCTTGATGGGAGGAGACGATGAATGTTTGATTTTTTATTGTCCGTAGGCCAAGCAGTGCCTGACCTACCTGTTTTATGCCTGCCAGATGATGAATGTCGCGGACCAGGAGTAGCCTACTCCGAAGCCAACGAGCATCACCCGGTCACCCGGCTTAAGTCGCTGTTCTTTCTCAGCACGTGCCAGCGCAATGGGAATAGTGGAGGAACCTGTATTCCCGATGTCCGACATCGAGACATAGAATTTCTCATTCGGGATACGAATTTTGTTTTTCAAATGTTCGAGCATATAGGCATTGGCCTGGTGAAAGACGACGAGGTCAACGTCGTCCCAACCGTAACCTGTGCGTTCGAATAAATCGGAAATGGCCTTGGGAACATTCAGCAACGTGAACAGGAATACTTCCGGACCATTCATGTGCATATAAGGATCTTCATCCGGTGAATGTGGAGGAACTTCACCCAGGTTTCGCTGTGCGAGATAACGGAACCCCCGTTGGGCCACAATCAAATTATTCGCCCCTAATCCGTCTGTCCCATAAATAAAGGGGCCGATCGTTTCCTCAGACGAATCATCCACCGCTTCAATCAAAGAACAAGCCGCGCCGTCTCCGAAAATCGTGCGTACGTTGATGTCATTGTCACGGATATATTTGCTGTAGGTTTCGCCGGTTAACATCAGCAATTTTTTGGACTGACCGGTTTCGATTAACCCTTTGGCTAACCCGAGTCCGTAAACGTATCCGGAGCAGCCCAGGTTCATATCCAGCGCCCCGGAGGTACGAGGAACCCCCAACCGTTGCTGAATGAGGCACGCCGTCGTAGGCATCAGGTAGTCGGGCGATTGCGAGCAGAAGAGGATGTAATCAATTTCATCCGGAGTGCAAATTCCTTCGGCAAACATATTGACCGCTGCCTGACAGGCAAGGTCAGAAGCACATTCTCCCGGTCCCGCGATTTTACGCGTGATGATTCCCGTCT
>JAGQQC010000497.1 GCA_020426395.1 Planctomycetaceae bacterium | reverse complement strand
TGTTGCTCCGTAATGAATTCCTGATCGATGCCAAAGGGCTGAATAAGATCAAAGGGAAACCGTTCCTGGTCTCCGAAATCAGTGCCAAGATTGATGAACTGCTTGCGGATTAGGTGAATGATCCCCTGACTGCTGCAAGTTTCATACTTTGAAAATAATCAAAACGAATACCGACTCATCCATTGAGAGAATTGTGTTATGAGTACCGCTGAATTGCCTCAACTGTCCGCTAAAGATTTCGCCAGTGATCAGGAGATTCGCTGGTGTCCCCGTTGTGGTGACTATTCCATTCTCGCGCAGATGAAAAAAGTGCTCCCCACATTGGGACTGCCGAAGGAGAAATTCGCGTTTGTTTCCGGGATTGGATGTTCCAGCCGGTTTCCGTACTACATGGATACTTATGGTTTCCACAGTATTCACGGTCGTGCCCCGGCGATTGCCACCGGATTGCGATTGGCTCGCCCCGACCTGATGGTCTGGGTGATCACGGGTGATGGCGATGCCCTTTCAATTGGTGGTAACCACCTGATGCATGCCATTCGCCGGAACGTCGATCTCAAAATCGTGTTGTTTAACAACCGAATTTATGGCCTGACTAAAGGTCAGTATTCACCTACGAGCCCGGTTGGTCAGAAAACGAAAAGTACTCCCTACGGTTCGATTGATCATCCCTTGAGCCCGCTCAGCGTCGCCATTGGTTCTGAGGCGACTTTTGTTGCTCGCTCTGTCGATGTGGACATCCAACATTTAGGAATGGTTCTCGAACGAGCGGCTCAACATAAAGGAACTGCTTTTATTGAAGTTTATCAGGACTGCAACGTATTTAATTCGGGTGCTCACGAGTACGCCTCCAAAAAAGGCGAGAAAGAGGAGAATGTCATTTATCTCGAAGATGGGCAACCGCTCATCTTTGGTAAAGACAAAGATAAAGGCTTAATCCTCGACGAGAATTCGCATCCTCAAGTTGTCACTCTTGGAGATGAGTACAGCGTGGATGATTTGGTTGTGCATGAGGAGAACGCGTCCGATCCCAGTCTCGCATTTACGCTCTCCCGTTTACGTTATCCGGCATTCCCCGAACCGATGGGGATTTTCCGATCTGTGGAACGTCCTGTCTATGATCAGGAAGTCACTGCTCAAGTGCAGCAAACGATTACTGACAAGGGAGAAGGCAGCCTGGAAACCTTGTTCAATAGTGGCGACACTTGGACTGTCGAATAAAATTTGATCGTTGATTAAGCCAACCGGTCTTTTTTTAGATGGAAACGGGCTGATCCCTTAAGTGCTCGGGAAGTTCTCCAAGATTTGTATCTACTTCTCAGCGGGATTTGGTAAAATTAGAGCACCCGTTTCCTATTTTGTACCGGTTTCTCTTCGAGCAAGTTTCAGTACGCATGAGTGATCGTCCCGACTCCTATTTTAATGGTGAGATGAAACCCTCATTCGATGATGGTGTTGACCCATCACCAGCTTCTGAGGCAGTCGAACTTGAGATTGTCTCTCCGCCCCCTCGTCCTGCTTTGCAATCAGCCACACTACGCCAAGGGCCAGGTTTACTGGAAACATTGGGGTGGGTGGCTGGCTTTTTCATGGCCCAACTACTGTTGGGAGCCCTGTTCTTCATCTTGTACATCGTGGTGATGTTGGTCTCCGATCCGGACTTTATCACGGTCCTCAAGAATCGAGCCTTGCTTGAAGAACATATGGTTGAAGCGCAACCACTGATGATTGCCGCCGTGCAAGGGTGTCTTATTCTCATCTGCTTAACCGCAGCTCGATTGCGATGGGGAAGACACTATAAAATCTCTGTGAAACTGAATTCCTTCCGTCCGATTCATTTCCTGGCCATCGTTGCTCTTATTCTGCCGACCCAGGTTGTTTCACAGGCCATTTATGAACAGGTCAATTATGTTTGGCAACTCCTCGCTGTAGAGTTACCAAACTTGAAGCTTCTGGATGAATTGAACATCGTCGAATCTGCACCGGCAATAATTCAGGAGTCTCCTGTTCATCTCTCCTTTCTAATATTTGTGATTGCCCCGGCGGTTAATGAAGAACTCCTTTTTCGGGGGATCATCGGAAACGGATTGGTCCATCGATACGGAGTTGTGCTTGGTATTTTGATGACTTCCGTATTTTTTGCGATCGTCCATATGCATCCTGTCCATGTAGCGGCCGTGTTCGGCCTGGGAGCTGTCATCCACTGGACCTATCTAACGACACGAACTATCTGGGCGCCGATGTTACTGCATTTTTTGAATAACGGATTCGCCCTCTACTCCGCACTATATTTGGGGGCAAGTGATTCCGAACAACAGACTTCGATACCATTCTGGTTGACAGCCTGTTCACTGATCACGATCGGACTATTATGTTTATTCCTGTGGAAGAGTCGCCGACAATTGGTTAAGCCTGATGGGCTAGAGGTTCCGATGGATCGGGAATGGCAAGTTTACCCGGAACGAATTACTTCCAGAGGATTTCAGCAAGGGATGCCCTCTTGGGGCTTCAGCATTCTGACGGCAATTGTCAGCTTAGGCACCCTGATTCTGATCTGTTCTGATGGACTCATTTAACGTTCGATTTGACTAATAATTGGATTCCAGCCGATCTATTGGACTTTCGTCGTGAATCCGCTTGTTACATCCCGATTTGTTGGTTGAAACCCCCACCAGAATCGTTATCGTGCACTATTCCCTATGGGGCTGGTCAGACATCGAACTGATCGCATTCTGGTGCTTCTGGTCCACATTTGCCTGAACTTTCCCGGTTTATTCCTGTCCGGAGAACTCTTCCTTGAGTACGACTGATACCAAAACGAAAGGGACCTATGCTTTTGTCAGCCTGGGTTGCCCTAAGAACCTCGTCGACAGCGAAAAGATGCTGGGGAATCTTTCTTTAGAAGGCTACACCCTCGTTTCTGAGCCTGAGCAGGCCGATTTTGTGATCGTGAACACTTGTGGTTTTATTGAAAGTGCTCGACAGGAATCGAAAGCCGTCATCCAGGAAATGCTGGACCTCAAAGCGGCGGGAAAAACAAAAGGGGTGATCGTCTCTGGTTGCCTGCCCGAACGATTGGGAGGAACTCTGCTCGATGAAATGCCGCAAATCGATCACATTGTGGGCGTTTTCGGTCGCGATGAAATCACCACGGTCGCCGAACGACTAGTCAACGGAGCGACTGAGCAGAGGGAACTTT
>JAGQQC010000496.1 GCA_020426395.1 Planctomycetaceae bacterium | reverse complement strand
TGAAACCGCTCACCGTCATCGCCAATGGAGGACTGGATGCGAACTGGCTAACTGAGTTCGGTTTTCCTACGGTCACTTTGGGAGCAGGGCAGATGAATCCGCATACAGTCCGCGAGCAACTTCACATCCCCAGCTTCCTCACAGCTTGTCAGGTTGGGCTTACCTTGGCCACAGGAAAAGAAAAGGAATGATCTGTTCCCGTTGACGTTGCTTTCCGTTACACTTGGCATGACAAAGTGAACTTCGCAAATCAGTTAATTTCATTTAAGAACCGCGGTTATGTACCTGGATGCAATTCCGCAACTTAGATCACACACATAGAACCAACACAGAGATGTTTGATGTCCTCTTCCTCAACCGATCTTGAATCCACATTGATTGACCTGAAAAAGGTGATCGAACCGGAATTGAAGCGTTATTTGGAACTTTCGGCCGATTGTCCCGATCGATTGCGCGACTCAATGACTTACAGTCTGTTAGCTGGAGGAAAATTGCTGCGTCCGGCACTCGTCTTAATCGCCTGCGAAGCGTG
This sequence comes from Planctomycetaceae bacterium, assembly GCA_020426395.1. Lineage (GTDB taxonomy): Bacteria > Planctomycetota > Planctomycetia > Planctomycetales > Planctomycetaceae > Polystyrenella. Next base: position 2,670 of record JAGQQC010000496.1, on the reverse strand, counting down.
TGGTGGCTCTCGCGAGACGGCTATTCCGGCCGCTTGTGCAATTGAAATGGTGCATACGTACTCCCTGATCCACGACGATTTGCCTGCAATGGACAATGACGATCTCCGTCGGGGAAGACCCACAAACCACCGTCAGTTTGACGAAGCCACTGCCATACTCGCCGGAGACGGTCTGCTGACATACGCGTTCGAGGTCATCTCTCGTCACCAGAAACCTGAGCAGGCAGCCCTGAAATGTATTCTCGAACTCGCCTATGCCGCTGGCCCCGAAGGGATGGTGGGGGGACAAATGGCAGATCTTCAGGCCGAAACAGAAAAAATCACGAAGCTGGAGGAACTGGAGCAGATACACCTGCGAAAAACAGGCAGACTTTTACGATCCGCCCTCAGAATGGGGGCGATCGTGGGAGGTGCGGACGACTTAACTCTTTCCGCTCTAAGCGAATACGGATATTGTTTGGGATTAGCTTTCCAAATTACCGACGATCTACTGGACATTACCGGAAATCAGGCGAAAATGGGCAAAGCGGTGCAAAAAGACCAGACCCACGGGAAAGCCACCTATCCCGGTCTGCTCGGTGTTGAGCCAAGCCGCAACCATGCGGACCAGTTGATTCAGCGAGCCAGAGAACTCGTTTCTCCTTTAGGTGAACGTAGCCAATCTCTGGAACAATTGGCCAGTTTCGTCTTGAACCGAGACCACTAAGACAACTCAATTTGAAATGGATTCTGGCGGTACACTCTTCCGTCTCAGTCAATCAGACAGAAGTGATCACCGTCTCATAAATATTGGGCACAACAAATGGAATTTCCAAAACTGTCTCAGATTCAGTCTCCCCGAGACATCAAAGATTTCAACGAGAAAGAGTCCGCCGAACTCGCCGACGAGATCCGCGAGGCCCTCTATCAAATCGTGTCGGATCGAACGGCCCATTTCGCCAGTAACCTGGGCGTTGTCGAACTCTGTATCGCGCTGCACCAAACCTTTGATTTCTCCAAAGATCGGCTCATCTGGGACACTGGCCACCAAATCTATCCTCACAAGTTAATCACGGGACGCTTCGAGGAATTCACCACGATCCGGTATAAGGGGGGGCTCATGGGCTACCCGCATCCGGGTGAGAGTCCTTACGACCTGTTCATGACTGGCCACGCCGGCTGCAGTGTCTCGACGGTCCTCGGATTAAAAGCAGCAGATGACTTGCTCTATCCGGAAGAAGACCGTAAGGCGGTCGCTGTCATTGGAGATGGAGCACTCCCCTCCGGAATCGTGTTTGAGGCGATGAATAATGCGGCCGGGCTAAATAAAGATATGCTGGTCATCTTGAACGACAACAAAATGGGGATCTGTCCCCGCGTCGGTGGGCTGGCTTCGTATTTGGATAAAGCACGCACAGCGACTTTTTACAATGGACTGAAAAAAGATGTCTCCTGGCTGCTGAATAAAGTTCCCGTACTGGGAGAATCAGTTGCCGAACAATTGGTCCACTTCAAAGATGCCGTCAAAACGTATTTGCATGGTGGAATGCTGTTTGAAGAGATGGGATTCCGGTATATCGGACCAGTCGATGGACACGATCTTCCACGACTCAAAGATGCCCTGAAAATGGTGAAAGATGTGAAAGGCCCCGTCCTCTTGCATGTCTTCACCGAAAAAGGGCACGGCTTCGAACCAGCCTGTGCCGATCCGGTTACCTTCCATTCTCCCGCACCGTTTGAACGGGACGAAAATAACGAAATTGTCCCCGTTAAGAAAAGTTCACGCCCCGCTTATACGAACATCGTCAGCCAATCAATTCACGAACGCATGGGTCGCGATGAAAAAGTTGTGGTGATGACCGCCGCAATGTGTGCGGGTAATGACCTGGGGAAAATTCGAGACGACTACCCAGATCGTTTCTTCGACGTAGGTATCTGTGAAAGCCATGCTGTTGCGTTTGCAGCCGGAATGGCCAAATCTGGCGCGCGCCCCATCGTTGACATCTACAGCACGTTCCTGCAGCGGAGTTTTGATCAGATTTTCCAGGAGGTGGCGCTGCAAAATCTGCCTGTCACCTTCTGCCTGGACCGCGCCGGAATTTGTGGACCGGATGGTCCCACTCATCATGGTCTCTTCGATAACTCGTACATGCGAATCTTTCCCAATATGGTGGTAACCGCTCCAGGTGATGCCGCCGAAGTTGGACCGCTACTCGACTTCGCCCTCACGCATGCAGGTCCGGTCTCGATTCGCTACCCCAAATGCACGGCAGTCTCCGTCCAGCGACCAGTTCCCCCCATTCAACTTGGAAAGGCCGAAGTCTATAGCCAGGGTCTGGATGGAACAATCATTGCCTGCGGCGCGCTCTTCCCCGAATGCATCAAAGCGGCTGAGTTACTGCGAGAAAAAGGAATGGATGTCGGGGTCATCAATGCCCGTTTCATCAAACCACTCGACACTGAGACAATTTTGAAAGCACTGGAAGAAACAAACTTTGTTTTGACGGTGGAAGAGAATGTGCTCGCTGGTGGCTTTGGTTCCGCAGTACTGGAAGCCGCGAATGCCGCCGGAATGCGAACCCAACATCTACGTTGTCTGGGCGTTCCCGATCAGTTCGTCGAACATGGTGACCGAAGCGAACTATTGACTGAACTGGGACTTGATGCCGAAGGAATCGCCCGTGCGGCAGA
>JAGQQC010000495.1 GCA_020426395.1 Planctomycetaceae bacterium | reverse complement strand
TCGCCGTCTCAGTAACTCTCTCACACGACGATAGCCATAATGGCCTGACTGACTCGCCAGATCAATGATCTCCCGAACCAGCCGGGGTTCATCGGAAGGGACTACAGGCTGCCTCCGTTGCGTAGAACGGGATTGTCCCAGGACACGACAGGCCCCGGCGTTCCGAAACCTGATCATGTCCCAGGGAATCTCTTACAAAATTCACCGCCTTACTCCGTTTCGACGGGCTCAGTAGTTTCCCGAGACAGCTTCCCGCAGAATGGCTATATCCAGTTCCGACTCTGCCAGCAGTTTTTTGGGACGGGATTTTTCCTTCTCCAGCTCTTCCGGCGTTTGGCCTGATCCATCCGCAAACCACCGTATTCACGATTGGTAAGCGGAAACATCCCGTTGTGGCACAGCCTTCCCAATTGAATAGAGTCGGCTGTAAATTCCCGCTGGTATTCCAGAAGTAGGTGAATGTCCGCGACGCGAAACGCTTTAATATCCAGCATATAAAGTTTTATGGCTTAGTATTATTGCCTAACATCAGTTAACGGGGGTGTTCCCATGCTAACGTTTCGATTTGGGAATTGGGATCAGCATTTTTGTTAATGCTGCTCGGGTCTCCAGATCCGGAATTCTCCAACCGGACTTGGTGAGAACCAGATGCGCCTGGAAAACATCATTTTTAGCTTCAAACTCCAGTAATCTGAGTTGTGCCTCCAATATTTTTCCCTGAATACTGTTGCCGAAAAATTGTTTCATTTCTTCCGAGAGTTCCATTGCCCAATTCAGTTGGAACTGGCAGACATATCCAGTTCCGTTTTTAGCCGGTTGACAATCGAGAAGTCGCAGGTCTCTGAAGATAAAATTGAAACTCGCCAATCCCTGAAAAGCATTGAAGCCGTATTTGATTGTTTGATTGTTGATCCGAGTGCCGCCGGTGTTCAGGAGAGCGCGCATCAGTGCAAAGCGGACTCCCTCGGACTTCGGCTTACGCCAATGTGATGGAGATGGTAGATTGACAATTCCCGGCTTGTCCTCTGTCATTAAAGACTGCTCGTATAGCGAGAACTGGGCGAGGATCTGAGCTCGATCAATTTCGGCTTTTCGTTGAAGGGCTGACTGGACGAGCGCCTTACCCGCCTCGGTCGATCGATCGTCGGGGACAATCAGCCACGAATTCAATGTCATATCGACAGCGTCTGTAGTTGTTTGTTCTTGGATACTTGATTCAATCGTACTGGTGGTGCTGGCAAGATCGGCTCCACGTCGACGCTTGAGAGACTCGATCGCACGCTGAAAACCAGGCCGCCGGAGAGCAAAACTATATTGACGACGCATTTCAAGATACCACTGATTACCGGCTTTGACAGCTTCCGCGCCGGTTCCGATTCGGGTGAGATTGGCAAGGGATTCTTCCACCGATTCCGATACCAGATCATCCAACTTCGTATCAACCAGCTTTGTCAGTAGCTGACGATCGTCATCCTCCAGAGATCCCAGCAGGTCGATATTCCGTGAGAACCAGCCTGCAAGCAGTTTCGCCCCTTCTAATCCGCTGGCTTCATTGAGGTCGTTCTGGGTAATCAGGGTGGCTACTGGTAGAGCAACACGTTTGCGGGTTGATTCCAGTTGCTTGACGAGTGCTTCCTGGTCACTGGGCCAAAGTAAAGTCGTCATCTCCGTTGACAGAGGCTCATATCCAGAGACATAGTGGAATTTTCTGGACACTTCCTCTGGAACGGCCGACTCACCAAAACGGCTCAGTCGGATCCACAAATCGACGTCGGGTTCCACTTCCTTGAGCCATTGCATCTGCCTTTTGTGAAGTCTCTTAACCACTCGCAACGCCTTGGTTGCCAGATAGACCGATTCAGATACTCCGGTTGATAATGAGGTCAGTGAGTATTGTGCGGATCCAGGTACGCCGTCCAAACGATATTGGCGCAGAGCCCGTGCTAATAGTTCATAGTCAGTAAAAGTCATTTTGTCCGCGGTTTTGCCGAATGCCTCTTTGAAGTGGTCATCCTCGAACAATGCCCAGAGGATGTGAGACTTATTGTCGTGCTCATCATACTCGAATGCGAGCCGAGCCAACCAGGTCTGAGTGGCGGTAATGAGTTTTGCATTGTTACCGGCGAGCTCTTCAAGTGTCTTGTTTCTCTTTTCATTTTTTAAGACTCCCAGAACACCGGAATCAAGCTGCCCCCATTTTGGTATCGGATTCCATTTTCGTGGCAGTGAATCCACCTCTCCGGTTTTCAAATTGTAGCTGAAGTATTTGATTTCTAAATTAATCAGTCGTTCCGATTCATGATACAAATACATGTATCCATTTTGACTGACATATCTTCTCATTTCACGGTCGACGACTTTCGGAGCAGGGTGGTAGACTCTGACAATCACATGACTGACTTGTTTGTAATTTGCCAGAATCGTTTTGGACGCTGCACCGCACAGTTTTTGAATCGATTTTTCATAGTCTGCCTGTCGCTCAAAGAATCGGGCGTTGGCAATCAGAAAGAGTGGAGTTTCCAAAACTTCTGACGGATATTTGGAAACTTCCAGATATTTGGAAACTTCGAGTTGTGATTCAGGAGTCTTATAGAGAATATTCATTTCTTCCCCTCTCAGATAATGAAACTGGTCGTGGGCCATTTTATGCATTTTGGTAAAAATGATTTTGTATTCTTCCTCAGCCTTACTGTTGCGGGCGACTTGAGTTTGATATAAATTTGTGACTTCGGCATGCCACTTCTTTGCGATCTCTGGTCGAACAAACGCAAAATGGCCACGATCGGTTACGCCTGCCAGGGCGTCGGGGGAAGCGATGTAGACGCCACCCATTTTCGACAATGTCGGCGCACTTTGAGGTTCTTCAATCCATTGGACTGGCTGCAGATGAAACGTTCCACTTGTACTGTCGTAATCGCCACTCAGGGAGACTGTACCTTCCGGTGTGGGATGATTTTGTCCCTCATGTGCGGGGTAAATATAGAGTTCTCCAGTCAGTTTGCCATCGGAGGTGGGCTGCAGATTCAGGGTGAGTCCGCGCAATTTGCCGATGTCATCGTATCCAATCCATTTTCCGCCAATCCCGTCTGTCTTGTTATCACTCGTTAGACCGGAATCTGGGACGGGGATGGGAGTCTTGCTGACGGTCAGCTTTTTCATCGCGAGGTCATAGATGCCGCGGTACACAACGGAACCGCGAGACTC
>JAGQQC010000494.1 GCA_020426395.1 Planctomycetaceae bacterium | reverse complement strand
GCTTGGCATTGGAAATGGGCAAGCCCATTTTTTGAGGTGTGTTCGACGATGTTTGTCCCATAGGTCGGTTTTTCAGGTTAATTTATTTCGATCAGTGTTTATGACGGAGGGTAGAAAACGGAACCCGGATTACGGCATCTGTTGTAAATGATCCCACAACATGATGGTTAACAGCAGGGGTAGATAAATCAATGAGGTCCAGAGCAGCTTGCGGGCCCGTTCGATGGTCTCGTGATGCCAGAAGTAGATAGAACAGAATAAGTAACCCATTCCCAACACAAGAGCTGCCCAGAAATAACCGTCCCCCGTCATTTCCAATTGACGGGGTAACAGACTGAAGGGAATCAGCGCAACAGCATTCCCCATGGCGATGTACCCGACCACTTTGGGAATTGGCCTGTTGAACGGGAGCATTTTAAGCCCCGCTTCTTGATATTGATGCCGATAGATCCAGACGATTGCCAGGAAGTGGGGAAACTGCCAGAGGAACAGAATTCCAAATAATACAATCGCTTCCAGGTCGACTGTTCCACGGACGGCAGTCCAACCCAGCAGCGGTGGCAACGCCCCGGGAATCGCTCCAATCGTCGTACACAAAGTCGTTTTACGTTTCAGTGGCGTATAGATCAGCGTGTAGGTAACGAGCGTTAATAATGCAAATGCAGCGGTCAACAGGTTAATGCGTACTGCTAAATAGAGCACCCCTGCCACACCCAGGCCAATTCCAAAGGTAAGTACCTGTCGAGTAGAAAGTCGACCAGCTGGAAGTGGGCGATTCGCGGTACGCTCCATCAGGGAATCGCTGTGTCGTTCAAGGTACTGATTGAGAGCGCTGCTACTGATTGCAACCGCTCCAATTCCGAGCAGCACCTCACCCAGGTGGGTCCAGCTCCATGCTTCCTGGTAACCCATGGCGTAACCGATCGCGACAGCGACGAGTCCCATCATGGCGATGCGAGGTTTCGAGAGCTCCCAATAGGCAGTCAATATCTCTCTCCTCGCCGTAGCACGGGTGGTGAGATTGGAATAAGTGGTGGTGGAAGTTGTGCTCATATTGTCGTACTCCCCTTCATCGGTGAAGGGTTCGAAATAATATTCGAAATATCAGGAGCCAGCCGGGGTGGTGGCATCAATATGTTTTTGTAACCAGTCGATTCGTTTGACTTTAACAACGTGTAAAACGGCGGACATGAACAAGAGCATTCCCATAATCATGTGCGCGGTTCGCATGAAAACCTGCTCGGGTGATTCGACCACCGGAACATAATCGATCACGGAGGGGAGACTGAAGCGGGTAATCCAGGCACCCAACCCGAACAGCAGCTGAATCAGGAGAACACCGAACAGGTGAAAGCCGGACCCTTTGATGATCCGGCAGTTCGACCGGATTGCGACAAACAGGGTGATCAAGACCAGGACGGTCGAGATAGCGGCAAAACCGAGGTGCTCGTGTACTGCCGTTCCTTTGTGCCGCAAAAAACAGCCCAGGATGTATTGGATATAAAGTGAACCCGCCGTCAGATAAGCGAACAGTTTATTTTTTCCGATCTTCGCATTTGATGCCTGCTCGACAGCGGTTTGTCGGTAACGTCGTCCCGTGACAAATACGATGATCATGATCAGACTGGCGACTAATGGGGCAAAGGAGCCATGTACGATCGCCCAGTTCACATTGTTTTCCAGAACACGGAAGCCGCCGAGAATTCCCTGAAAACTGACCCCGAGTAAAATGGCAACAGCAATGCCGAAGATCCACCGACGACGATCCGTCACCCAGGCTCCGATCACCAGGGCGATACTGAGGATTCCTGTGGTGGTTGCCGCCAGACGATGGCCATGCTCCCAGAACTTGTCTTCGCCGAACACACTGAACCAGTTGTAAAGGATCATGTTTTCGCCGTCGGAGGTGGGCCAGTCTGGAAACGCCATGCCGGCTCCAATGGTTGTGGTGATTGCTCCAAAAAAGACCGTCAGGAACAGCGAGACGAGTAAACCGATTGTCACTCGTCGGAACCATTTGGGGGTTGCGTTCAGTTCACCCAGTTTCAGATCAGGTTCGGTCATGTTGCCCCCTCTGAAGACGCTGCCTGCGCCTGATCATGTGCGAGAGCAACCTCGACCGATTCTTCGGTTTGCATCAGATAGTCACGGCCATTCCAGTCGGGATGCGAGTATTCATAAGGTCCGTGGTAACAGACCGGAACGGCTTCGAAGTTCCCATGTGGAGGAGGTGAGGGAGCGGCCCATTCCAGGGTATTGGCATGCCAGGGATTGCGACCGACTTTCTTGCCGAATTTCATACTGTAGAACAGGTTGAACAGCAGAATAAACTGCGCGAATCCCATCAGCATGGCGGACCAGGTCATTAGTTCGTTCATCGGCAGGAAGTGTTCGAGATACGGATGGATGTAAGGGTCAGCATAACGTCGGGGCATCCCGCCGATACCAAGCATATGCATGGGGAAGAAGGTGCCGTTGAAACCAATGAACGTCAACAGGAAGTGCAGTTGACCGAGGCCTTCATTCATTTTGCGGGCGAACATTTTGGGAAACCAGTAATGGATTGCCCCAAAGACTCCGAACAACGTCGCTCCGAACAGAATGTAATGGAAGTGGGCAACAATGAAATAAGTGTCGTGGAAGTAAACATCAGTTGGCACACTGGCCATGAAGATTCCACTTAATCCCCCGACGACAAACATCGAGACAAAAGCGACGCAGTTCAAAAAGACCGTGTTGAATTGCGGTTTTCCTCCCCAGATCGTAGCCAGCCAGTTAAATGTTTTAATGGCTGAAGGAAGTGCGATCATAATGGTGGAAACCATGAAAGTCATGCCGATCATCGGATTCATCCCGCTGGTAAACATGTGGTGTCCCCAGACGAGAAAGCCGAGCCCGGCAATCGTGATCATCGAATAAACCATCGGGCGATAGCCGAAAACCGGTTTTCGACACATCGTCGAGAGCATGTCCGAAACCATCCCCATCGCCGGGAGCAGCATGATGTAGACGGCCGGGTGAGAGTAGAACCAGAACAGATGCTGCCACAGTAGGGGCTGTCCCCCACCGACAGTCGGGTCGGCGTTATTGACGACAATCCCGGCTGGGACGAAGAAACAGGTTCCCAGGACCCGGTCGGCAACCAGCATAAATCCGGCTGCCGTTAAGACCGGCAAAGCAAAGGCTTGCAGGATCGCGGTAATGAACATGCCCCA
>JAGQQC010000493.1 GCA_020426395.1 Planctomycetaceae bacterium | reverse complement strand
ATTGGGAAAATACCGGGACGGTTGGTCGGAAAAGCTGTTCGGTCATGTTCCTGATCGAGAGAGTCACCAACCTGCCGTCTGGTTCCATGCCGTCAGTGTGGGTGAAGTTTTGCAGTTACAGCAGGTCGTGAAACTCTTTCAGACAGACCACCCTAATTACGACGTGATTGTCAGTTGCACAACCTCCACTGGCCGCGCCGTTGCGGAAGAAAAATTTCCTCATTGCCAAGTTGTCTACTTCCCGCTCGATTTCACCTGGTCAGTTCGCAACGCTCTCCAGCGTCTGAAGCCCAACCTTGTTGTATTGGTCGAACTGGAACTGTGGCCTAATTTCATTCTCGAAACAGAACGATCCGGAATCCCGATCGCGCTCATTAACGGACGAATCAGCGAGAAATCTTATCGAGGCTACACTCGCCTTCGACTGTTAATGCGCCGGTTACTCCCCGTCTTTTCTACCCTCGCCGTGCAAAGCCGTGTCTATGCTGATCGGCTGATTTCACTGGGAGCCCCATCAGAACGCGTGCATATCACGGGTTCCATTAAATTCGACGGTGTCCAGACAAACCGACAGAATGAGAAGACGGCGGAAATCAGGGATGGTTTTGGAATCAAGCCGGAAGATTATGTTTTTATCGCTGGAAGCACACAATCTCCGGAAGAAAAATACGCACTCGATTGCTATCGGCACTTGAAACCCGATTATCCCCAACTGCGACTGATCATCGTTCCTCGACATAAAGAACGATTTGAAGAGGTCGCTTCTTTGATTAACGTAGAAGCTTTCCCGCTTCTACGCCGCAGTCAAATTCGAGAGGGGACCGTTGAGCAAGGTTCTTTAGCCAGTCAAACGGATCCCGTTTTATTGCTCGATACGCTGGGTGAGTTAAACGCCTGTTGGGGGTTGGCTGACTTTGCGTTTGTCGGGGGGAGCCTGACGAATCGGGGAGGACAGAATATGATCGAACCCGCAGCCTACGCCGCCGTGGTCACGTTCGGCCCCAATACACGAAATTTCAAAGATGTCGTTGACTTGCTCCTCTCTGGCGATGCTGCCGAAGTTGTAGAGGATCAAGCCGGACTGCAAGAACGATTACGGTATTACTTGAATCATTCAGACGAGGCCCAACTTCGCGGCTCGACCGCACGTGATTTGGTTCTCAACCAACAGGGAGCGACCCGCAAAACCGTCGATTTGCTTCACGAACAGCTTCCCACTCCCGAGTCGGTGACTGCCGGAGCGGCGTGAAAACCCTTTATTCCAGAGCAAGATCGCGATTTTCGTCCCAACGAGTTAAGCTGGTTTCACCATGAATTCGGCACTGAAACTTGTTCGAATCTGACAGGAAGTCTAAAATCCAGATCAATTCGCGACAGGCAGCTTGGAAAAAATCGAAGAAACTCTCTACATGACAATCATTTTCCATGTCGCGTTTTCGGAATTAGAACCTATCCTGAAACCCCGGTTGAGGCTGTTCCACAGCCTGTAAAACGAATTTCAATTTGGCCCATTCAACGGGTTTCAGGATCACTCGATAAACTATCTCACTCTTAATTTATTCTGACCCAACAATTGCACGGAGTCTTTGATGGCGAATTTCTTTTTCACCAGTGAATCGGTGAGCATGGGGCACCCCGATAAACTTTCCGACCAGATTTCAGATGGAGTTCTGGACGCCTTACTGGCCCAGGATCCTTATTCCCGCGTCGCCTGTGAGACTCTCTGTTCAACAGACCTGATTGTCCTCTCCGGGGAAATCACCACAGAAGCCAAAGTCGATTACGTCGAGATTGCCCGTCAGGTCGCTCGTGAAGTTGGTTACGTGAGCGACGACATTGGTTTCAATGCAGATAGTTGCCGCGTGTTGCAGGCACTCCATAAGCAAAGCCCGGACATCGCCGCTGGCGTGGACCGGGATGGAGCAGGGGACCAGGGACTGATGTTCGGTTACGCCTGTAACCAGACTCGCGAATTCATGCCTCTTCCGATTGCACTCTCGCACCGAATTATCAACCGGATCACAGAAGCACGCCAGAAAGGGGAAGTCAACTGGTTGCGTCCGGATAGTAAATCACAGGTAACCATTGAGTACCAAGGTAACAAGCCTGTTGGGATCAGTGCGGTTGTCGTCTCCACTCAACATACTCCTGAGGTAAAACAATCCGAAATTCACGAGTATGTGATTGAAGAAATCATCAAACCTTCCGTCCCAACCGAATTGCTCAATGAGAAAACAAAGTACCACATTAATCCCACAGGTATCTTTGTTGTTGGAGGTCCTCATGGTGATTGCGGTTTGACTGGTCGCAAAATTATCGTCGACACCTACGGTGGCTGGGGTCGACATGGTGGGGGAGCCTTCAGTGGTAAGGACAGCACCAAAGTGGATCGCTCTGCCGCCTACATGGCTCGCTATGTGGCGAAAAACATTGTCGCCGCAGGCCTGGCTACCGAATGTGAAGTTCAACTTGCTTATGCCATCGGTGTTGCCGAGCCTGTCTCCATTCGGGTTGATACCAATGGAACCGGAACCATCGAAGAACAGAAAATCGCCGAAATGGTTCGAGAGGTCTTCCCCCTGACACCACAGGGAATTATTGAGACACTCCAGTTGCGACGTCCTATTTTCCGCCAGACTGCTCATGGAGGCCACTTCGGCCGCAGCGAATCCGAGTTCACCTGGGAAGCCACTGACAAAGCCGAAGCCTTATTCCAACAAGCTGGCTTGGGCTCAGAACTTCCTGAACCGGAGTTCGTCGTTAGCTAGCCCCGACTTTTCCAGGCTCGCCCACGAGTCCAACGAATTGAAATAGAATAGAGCCCCTACCTGAACTTTGGTGGGGGCTTCTTTTTTGCACTGAAGGGGGTCTGGCCAGCGTGTTTGTAGTGAATTGTCGGTAAATATGAGATGAAAATGGTGCCTGAATCCTGGCCCAATCAAGGGATTCAACCGCTTTCCCCAGTGATTCCCGTTTACTCGACAGTCCATCCCAGTACAATAAAACTGGTGTCTGGAGGGCAAACCGGTGGAACCGAGGCAGCCCTAACGGGAAGGAGATTCCGCCGGTACCTCTTCTCCTCCATATTCCAGAACCATCCTCCCGATCCCGCCCTAAGAGCCAGCTTTCAAAATCGTTTTTTTGCTGTGCTGGATTCAAAATCGCGGTGTCGCCAGGAATCGACGACGAAGCAATGATGATTTATTGTCGAGAAGT